>NZ_LIRE01000492.1 GCF_001402795.1 Pseudanabaena sp. 'Roaring Creek' | reverse complement strand
CTTACACCGAGGGCTGAGCGAAGTCGAAGCCCGTCTACAAGTTATTTAAAACGACTATACGAATTACCCATTACCCATTACCCATTACCCATTACCCATTACCCATGCCTCATCGTTCTATCCAAATAAAAATCCACCCTTGGAAAATTTGGGGAAAACGGCTTTTTTTCGCTATTTTGTCGATTTTATCGATTTTGATAGTTACCTCACTCCCCTCTATTAATAGCCGTCTTGATCGCAGTCAAATTGCTTGGGGGCAATCTGAATTTTTAAAGCTAAATTGGTTAACCCGTGAAAAGGCGATCGATGTTGCTAGTGTCGATCGGGCTGTCGTTCGGCTTGATGGCTATCCCTTATTTGCCCTAGCTTCTCCGACGGTCAATCAAAGATTTCCTGTCGAACAGCGTGTTCAGGGAATTGAAAATGAATTGAGCCATGTTGCCAATAGCAAATTCGATCCTGAGACTTTGCAGGTGACCGCCAACATCGATCGCCAGAGCGATCAACCCATAATCGCCATTAACGATCGCTATCTCATGACTGTGACGACAATGGATGCCCAACTGCAAGGACGCGATCCTCAAGGCTGGGCGAATCAACTGACCGAAATCCTGCGGGACGCTCTCATTCGCGCTCGGCAGGAACGTCAACCTCAGTTTTTGATCGAACGAGGGGGAATTGCTTTGGGGATTTTATTGGCGACGATTGTGGCTATTAGGGTAATTAGCCATTGGCTCAAGCGTTTAAAGCTCAAGCAAGAAACCATTGAAGCTCAACTCGAACATACCGCCTCCCCATACCTTGATTCTGTGGCAGTTACCGACTTAGCTCAACAGCTAAAACAAAGACAAAAGGCTAATCTCTGCGACCTGCAACGACGAATTCTAGAGCTTGGCTACTTAGGGGTTTTAGGGGTTTCTAGTTTTACGATTTTAGGCTTGGTTCCCTACACAAGGGGTTTTCAGTCTTTCTTGTTATCTACGCCTTTGCAAATTTTAGCGATCGTCTTAGGGACTTACCTATTAATTCGGATTAGCAATCTCCTGATCGAGCGTTTTTCGGGATTTCTAAAGGCTAAGGACTTTGCCATGCTCAAACCCTATCAGCGCTTGGATCTACGGGTATCGACGGTATCGCAGGTTCTAAGAAATGTTACCGCTATTATCTTAGTGGGCTTGGGAACTTTGGCAATTCTCTCCACGATTGGGTTTGATTTAATTCCGCTCTTAGCGGGTGCGGGGATCGTCGGTATTGCTATTTCCTTTGCGGCGCAGGGATTGATTAAAGATATAATCAATGGCTTCCTGATTATTCTCGAAGATCAATATGCGGTCGGCGATGTCATTATTGTCGGAAAACTAGGGGGCTTGGTTGAGAATATGAATCTTCGCATCACCCAAGTTCGCAATAACGAGGGGCAACTCATTACCATTCCGAATAGTGCGATCGCGATCGTGCAGAACCTTTCTAAAGACTGGGCAAGGGTCGATCTGACGATTCGAGTTGCCTACGATACCGATCCCGATCTGGCGCTGAATGTCCTTCGCCAATTATCCCAAGAAATTTATCAAGAATATATTTGGCGTACCAAAATCCTCGAACCACCCGAAGTCTTGGGGATCGATGACTTAGAGCATTCTGGGATGTTAATTCGTACTTGGATTAAGACCCAACCCCTTCAGCAATGGTCGGTCGCAAGGGAATTCCGTCGTCGCCTCAAGATCGCTATGGAAAAGGAGGGAATTGCGATCGGTGTACCGCAACAGTCTGTGGTATCAAGCGATCTAGATATAAATCTCAATCCTTTAGAAATACAAGTTCCCCCAGATGAATCAACACCAACCTAGGTTATACGAATTCCCAAAAGTGTGGCTATACTTTTGGGAGTTAAAACCCAAATCCATTAAGGGACTTGCTAGTAATTAAAGTACCTGTGGCTTCGACTCCGCTCAGCCAACCTTAGCTGAGCGGAGTCGAAGCTAGATAACTGAGTGGGACATTTTTTATCCGCAAGAGC
>NZ_LIRE01000491.1 GCF_001402795.1 Pseudanabaena sp. 'Roaring Creek' | reverse complement strand
CTGAGCGAAGTCGAAGCTGTAGTTTTTATTTAAATTATCTATAAGTAGCTAAGCATAATTAAAAACCAAACCCCTAAGAGCATATCGCCTGCGCAGCGGGCGATATGCTCTTAGGGACTTGCTAGTAATTAACGTACCTGTGGCTTCGACTCCGCTCAGCCAACGTTAGCTGAGCGGAGTCGAAGCTAGATAACTGGGTGGGACATTTTTTATCCGCAAGAGCCTTATGGGTTTGCAAAGCTCAAAATGGCGTTGCCATTTTGAGCTTTGGTATAAGGTTTTGAGATTTCCAAAATGGCGTTGCCATTTTGGAAATTGGCATTATTCCGCAATTTTGGCTTCTAGTTCCGCAACTTTTTGTTCCAGTTGACGTACAGTGCGGAGGAGAGCGGGAAGGTGACTTTTCGCAATCGTAATGCGATGCCAATCTTCTTCAGGAACGACGGGATAGCCCACCACCCGCGCACCTGCGGGAATATCGCTAGGAATACCTGAATTAACACCAATATTTGCGCCATCACCAATATGAAGGTGATACGCAGAACCCGACTGCGCCCCCATGACCACATGATGTCCGAGCGCCGCTCCACCCGCTAATCCTACCTGTGAGCCGAGCCGCGAATCGGCTCCGACTTCTGCGCCATGCCCAATTTGCACCAAATTATCGAGCTTTGCCCCTTGTCGAATAGTTGTCATACCGATCGCAGCACGGTCAACGCCGCAAGAGCAACCGATCTCAACATTATCTTCAATGATTGTCCGCCCAATTTGAGGGATTTTATACCAATTCCCATCAGGGGCAAGGTCAAAACCAAACCCATCGGCTCCGAGAACTGTATTGGGGTAGATGATGCAATTCGCGCCAATTTTAGTACGATCCGCGATCGTACAACTGGTATGGATGACTGTATTTGCCCCAATTTCCACATCGTTGTAAATGGTCACGCGGGAATCGATTATGGTGTTATCGCCAATTTTGACGCGATCGCTAATGACGACATAGGGAGCGATCGTCACGTTGTTGCCCAGCTGCACATCTTCACCCAAAACCGCTGTGGGATGAATACCCGCAGGCGGCGCAACTGGTGGATGAAACTTTTCGAGAATTTTGGCAAGGAGAATCTGAGGATAGGCGCTGCGAATACAGGGTAAGGAGGAACGCGTTTGCAAATCGAGAATGACGGCACTGGCTTGAGTCTCCTCCAGCAGGGGAATAAATTTTGCGGAAGATACAAAGGTAATTTCTCCCGATCGGGCAGATGCGATCTCGGCGACCCCTGTAATGATCGGATCGGTACTATCGGATTCAAAACGGCAATCGGGCAATAGGGCTCTAAACTCGGCTGCCAGTTCAGAGAGTTTCAAACTAATCAGTTGAGTCATGGATCTAGATATAGATAATTCAAATAAAAACTACAGCTTCGACTTCGCTCAGCTAGCTTACACCGAGGGCTGAGCGAAGTCGAAGCCCGTCTACAAGTTATTTAAAACAACTATA
>NZ_LIRE01000490.1 GCF_001402795.1 Pseudanabaena sp. 'Roaring Creek' | reverse complement strand
GTGTGATTGAGGTGTGATTGAGGTGTGATTGAGGTGTGATTGAGGTGTGATTGAGGTGTGATTGAGGTGTGATTGAGGTGTGATTGAGGTGTGATTGAGGTGTGATTGAGGTGTGATTGAGGTAAAAGCAATGGCAAATATATCTGGAGCTTGGTTGGGAACCTATTGGCAATGGGGTTTACCAACAAGATTTGAGGTTGAGTTTATCCAAAGCGGGAACTCTTTGACGGGCAACATCTTAGATGATGGCAACTTAGGTGAAGCGATCGTCAATGGTGAGGTGATTGGCAGCAGCGTTAGTTTTACCAAAAAATATTATTCCCATAACTACATAATCAACTATTTCGGAACAATTAATCAAGAAGAGAATTTGATTTCAGGTGAATGGAAAATTGATGCATTTATTGGAGATTCAGGTGCTTGGGAATTAAAACGCAATTATTCTGATTTAAATAAAGAACTTAGCGATAATCTCCAATTCCAAATCCCTTTTTTAGCTAACGTTAGTTAAGAGTCAAGCTATAACTACATTCCCTTGAGTGAAGACAAATCAAACCCCAAGACTTGACTGGCGGCGCTTCGCGCCGCCAGTCAAGTCTTGGGATTTATGTCTCCTAGTAAAGGCGACAGCAATAAGTAGCTAAGAGAATTGCTATTAAGTGCTCGTGCAAAATATAGTTGTTTTAAATAACTTGTAGACGGGCTTCGACTTCGCTCAGCCCTCGGTGTAAGCTAGCTGAGCGAAGTCGAAGCTGTAGTTTTTATTTGAATTATCTATA
>NZ_LIRE01000489.1 GCF_001402795.1 Pseudanabaena sp. 'Roaring Creek' | reverse complement strand
TGGGGTTTGATTTGTCCTAAGTCAAGTGACTGTAGCTATAAAAGGCATTGAACATATCATATAACTACTTAAGGTTTGCTGTATGTCCCTAAAGCTGAGTGGTGGCGCAAAGCGCCACCACTCAGCTTTAGGGTTTTATGTCCTCATACTGGTGACTAACCCAATTTTTTCGAGCGATTGGCTTGCAATGCTTGCTTTCTTCTTCTTACTTCCGCACGACGATCGCTTGGGGTTGGTAAACCGATCGGTGGTTCTACAATATTGACTTCATTGATAAAGACTAATCTGGCTTCAACGGGTTGATTGAGGGTATCGGTAATTTTGACCGCTTCAAAATCAGCATCGATCGCGGCAAATTCAGTCTCATTTAACCAAGCATGGTACTTCTTACGGAGTTTGGGCTGTTGCTTGAGTTCTTGTTGTAACTGTTCGAGAGAACCTTCTGTCCATTGGTAATAGAGATTTTTGCTGCGGATCTGGGTTTTGGATTCGGAAGTTTGTTGAGCGAGGGGATTGTTTGCCCAAGGAATACGATGATCCCATGTGGCAAGCCCCCCAGCTCGATCGCTTTCGAGCAAACGCTCTAGAATTTGTAAGTCAGAATGTTCTGTAACTCGTTCGGGGAAGCGGCAAAAGCTTTGGGTGAGGTCGCTTTGGGATGCGCGTAATAGATTCATGATATTGCCTTGGGCGTAGCCGATCGCCGTTTGACGATCGCGCAAAGTCTCCAGCAAAATCTGCAATTCGCGCTGTAAAGTATCGATGCTGCCATAGTGGGCGAGGAGGCGATCGCTCAGGGGCTGAAGGATTTGGCGGATCTGGGTTTCGCGAATATAGTCTTCCGCGCGGGGCTGAATCAAGGCATAGCTCATGAGGAATTCAGGATTGCCTGCGATCGCCGCATGATAGGCTTCATCGATTAAGCGCGCAGTCATATATTCCATGACTACGGGCTGCTGGGTGAAGCTATTGGCATTCTTTTCGATCAGCGATCGCCACCGTAGGGAGATGACCGATTCCCAAATTTGCGATTTGGAAATCATCGGCACAATATCTTGGCGGAGATTGTCGGTAGTAATCGGTTCGCGCTCGATCGCCAGCCAATACATTACCTGTTGCTCGCGTTCGGAAAGGCGACTGTACTGTTGATCGAGAAGATAGCGAATATCGCCAAACACGTTGGCATCTTGATCGATAAACTCTTGGATATCACCATCAAACATACTGTGGATCGAACGGGATACCACCGTTAGCGCAAGAGGATTACCACAATAAAAATCGATCAACTTACCAGTCTCAGGGGCGATCGCTAATTCTGGTTGAAACATTTGTCTGGCTTCTTCTTTTAAGCCCGTGAGTTGTAAAGACCGCACTAGGCGATCGCTACTATCGGGGGGTAACACATCATGGGGCTTTTCGCGACTGGTCAAAATCAAACAACTCTGGTGTCTTACCTCGCCTACTTGACGGAACAATTCCCCATAACCTTCGTAACCTTCGTTATACTGCCCCGTAATTTCGCCACTACGCAAAACTGACTCGACATTATCTAAAACGATTAAGCATCGCGATTGCTTCAAAACGGCAATCAACATTCCTAAAAGACGGTCGAAATCCTGTGGTAATGCCGCAATTTCTTGGTTTGTCAAAAAGCTCACTAATTCCCCCAACATTACTTCCACGGTTGGCGCATTACGCAGCGATCGCCAAGCAATTAAGGTAAAGTCCGACTGTACCTGTTCTGCTAGCTTGGTCGCAAAGGCGGTTTTGCCGATGCCTCCCATTCCAAATACACCCAAGAGCCGACAGCGATCGTCGATCACCCAATTTTTCACAGTTTCAAGTTCTTCCGTACGGCCGTAAAAAATTGAAGTATCGATCGCATTACCCCAATCGCAGCGTTTGACATCTAGGTGATTCATATGCACCGTCACTGGTTCGGGATTGTGAGGATTGACAAGACTCAGGGGATTCGTCGATGGGGGGATGTCACTCGTCACTGCTTTAGATCGAAAACGCTTAGCTTGAGTCCTTACCACCACTTGGAGATTGTGCTTGGTCACCCTTTCGCCAAAAGCATTAGTTAATATCTGCCATAGACGATAACCTACATCCCGAATGTAGGAGGAATCATAGCCACAGGATTCGGCAATCTCGGCATAGGTCTTGCCCTCCCATGTTTGGCGGAGTAGTTGCTCCTGAATATTGCTGAGACGCTTATCCTTTATGGCAGCATCAACGATGGCGATCGCATCTTCAATGGTTATCGTGGTCATGGTCGTAACTCCTCTCAGTTAATGTCTCGGTATTGGATTAGTAAGGGCAAAAGTTGAAATAAATTTAAAGGACTCTAGATTTCAAATAAACAGTTGATGTTTGCTTAAACTCATATGACTGTCTTTATTTATCAGTCGATGAAGTCGATCTTGTTTAGGGGATGACTAATTCCAGCTTTTGCAGATGATTTAATTTGCATATTCTTGTTTTTTCACGTTAGATAAATAACATATATTTTTGTATTTGCAATGGCTTTGCCTAATTTTTATCCAGATCCAGATTTAGTCTGACATCAGCTTTAATAGGTAGCAATTTTTTCTTGTCTTTTCTGATGAACCCTTGTCTATAAGCTTCTTGGGGTTGGGTTTAAAATCAGGTGCAGCCACTTTATCTATAAATTATTGTTTTTGCAAGCAAAATACCTAAGGATCTTGTTTTTGCCGATACCAATATATTTGCAAGCTAATAGGGATATTTAAAACAAATTTATTTGGCAAATATATAAAGACATTGGTATAGAGCTACTAATAAATAACAGATCAAATACTGGATTAACTTTTGATTGGATATTTATCAATTACTCCCTATATTATTGATTAATTTTTTTGGATTTATTCATGTATTTACTGACAAAAAATACTATTTTTTCTGGTGTGCAAATTGAAATTTGAGTCGTATGCTGATTCTCAACAAAGCTTATGTAGTTGATTTACTCAGCCTTAAGTCCTTTGTACTAACCGTTAAGCTCACTTACCCTCACATAAAGAAATATTTAACTCTTGTATCACTGGTAAGTGCATATAGCAATAGGGAAATTATGTTTTCCGACAAAAAACGACTTTTCCTCATATAACCTCACAAGCAGAGGCATTGAAACATGAGCGCCCCCCATCATTTGCCCCAACGTCACCTTAATTTAATCCCCAGCCCCTTGGCGATGCCTTTGTATTCCCAACAGCTTGGGGTTCGTCCAAGTATTGCCGATCGCTTTTCGTATTTGCTCCATGAAATCGAGAGCTTTCTACTAGCTTGTACCCATGAGGAGATGTGTCGCTTTTGGAATGCGATCGCCAATCTGCGCCATTACTGGCAAAAAAATGTCCATTCATCGGAAATGCCTCAATTTCTGAGTGGTAGACGTAGACATCGAGATTTTTGCCGCATTTTAGAAGTTTTAGCCGATCTCACCTATCCTAAACTGCGCCCATCTCACCAAACCGAACCACCAAGTGAGCAACTCTACCTATCCTCACTTGGCATTTCCAAACTAGGGGGGATGTATGCAAAGTGATGCCTTCCCCACCCCCCCTATCTATTCACATTATTTTCAACCTCGGCTATTGTTCCATGATGCCGAACTGCAACCCCAAGACTCACCAAATGAAGTGGATTGTTTGCTAGATGAGATAGAAATCCTGATCGCTGATTGTTCTATTGAAGAGTCTCAATCCTTTTGGTTAGCCACCGATTGCATCAAGATCAAACATCACGTCATTGAGTCAATGCAAAAAATTGAGAGCTTGTTTTTGGATTTGGCAAAAGCATCAACTGCAAATCCAGCCCTGATCGAAGCTGTCTCCGATAGCCTTCTCTACACAGGCAAGTCTGCCGCGAACGATCGGGGGATGGACATTCCCAACTTCCTTAAACATCGTCTTGGTTAACATTTAGAAATATAAGCTTCTATCTAATTAAGCTAAATGGCTCAAAAAAACAAGAAATCAATTAAACATCATTTTAATTGGATATAAATATCTTTAACCTCAAAAAATCAATTATCTATCATCAAGGTCATTATTATGAAATTCTTACTATCTGTCATCTCTGCTTCAGCTTTACTAGTTCCATTTACAGGGAGTGCTTCCGCCTATTCGCAAGATCCTCGCAGTTGCAGCGATCCGCGTACTCAATATCCGTCAAATCCCCCTTGCCAGAAACAGGACAGTCTCATTAATGTCTATTACAACAAAGTTAATTAGTGCTTAGTTAATTAGTGCTTAGTTAATTAGCGCTTAGTTAATTAGTAATTAGACAACCTACAGCGGTTAATAGAAGGTTTATGAGAAGGAAGCAGTTTCTTCAATACGGAGTTGGAGCGATCGCCCTATGTGCATTCGGTCGCCTTGGCAAAGATACTGCTCAAGCCCAAGGTATGTCGGCTCTTACCAGTGCCGCCAATCGCGAAAAATTATGTTCTCGCGTGCTCGCTGGGAGAATTGATCGCATCATGGGGGATGGGACTACTTCCGAAGTCCAACTTCTACGCCTCTTACAAATTAACCAAGCCCCTTTAAATCTCTATGGAGACTTACCAACCATTTATCGAGAAGAAGGAGCGATCGAAGGCGTTAACCATGACATTGCCTTTTGTCAAATGTGTCTGGAAACGGGTTTCTTGCAATTTGATGGGGATGTTCGACCCGAACAAAATAATTTTGGTGGCATAGGTGCAACTGGTCATGGAGCTAGGGGCGATCGCTTTGACGATCAGCGCATTGGGGTAAGGGCACAAATTCAGCATTTGAAAGCCTATGCCACCACCAAACCTTTAGTACAGCCCTTAGTCGATCCGAGGTTTAGTATCGTCAAGCGGGGCACGGCTCCTCTACTGGGACAACTGACAGGACGATGGGCAGAGGATATTAATTACGACAAAAAAATTATGGCAATTCTTCGTCGGCTTTATCAGCTATCGGGATTTTTTTAATGTATAGCTACCGCCAACTGTATCAGGACAGAGGGTTGCCGCGCTCCGCGCGGCAACCCTCTGTCCTGATACCAATTCACGAAGATGTGACAACATTTTTGTGAATTAACAACTAAACCTATAGGCAACGTAAGGGTTTCCAGTTAAGAAATGGCGTAGTCATTTCTTAACTGGTTATAAAAAGACTGGCGGCAAATATATAGCAAAAGCAAGGCACAGATACCCTAGTATGTAGCGACAGATAACTGCACCTTACGACCTGTCTCTTGTTCATGGGGGAGCATGAACTGCGAGGCATTCTTGACGATATGCAAAACTGATCAAAGCTGATAAAAATAAAAGCTAATAAAAATAGATGTAGTTAAGCCACTAGTGTCTACTACAACACTTAATACGCCTATTCCCTTGCATATCTGTTTGATTTAGTAAATTTTTTACCTACTCCCTTAATTTTAAGAATAACATATTGTGAGCCACATTCTCAGAAAGCATGGGCAAATACTTATCTCCATTAACGTCAGTTTGGGTTGAATAGAAGTGGGCAAAGCCCATTTCATGGGCACTGGTCAGCTAATGGGGGATGGATTGTGAAATCCCCATTTCATGACAACAAAAAAGATGCAAATATGTCGATCACGCTTTAGCTGACCATTGCCTTAATACCAATTACCAAAAGTGTGGCTACACTTTTGATAATTGAAAACCAAACCCAGTAAGGGTTTTAAAATCACAAAATGGCATAGCCATTTTGTGATTTGGTATAACTGCTCGGAAGACTAGCTCAGTATTTTGATAGATGGCAAACTTCGACTGCGCTCAACAATCTCCGTCCAATCACAACAAATATTAACCTTGGCGAAAATTTTGGATATTATCTCCTTGGATTTGCCGAAAATCGTCTATTTTTTATACCAAGCTTTCTTCCATTCCTGCATTTGTTTGATTTCTGCTTGTTGTGAAGAAATAATATCTTGGGCAAGCTTCTTAATTTCTGGTCGGGTAGACTTAATTGATGCATCTTTTGCCATTAACACAGCACCTTCATGATGCGGAATCATGGCATTGATAAACCTGAAATCAAATTCGGCATCCTTTGCCCCTAAATCTTGACTCATCATCATGCCCTTGATTTGATCAGGAGTCATTTCCATCGTATGTCCCATCTGAGCATTATATGCCATAGGCATATTACTCGCAGAGGGATACCATTGTTTACGCCAAGCTTGCAGATTGGCGATTTCTTTAGTTTGCGCCTTAATAATTTCATCAGCTAGCTTTTGAACTTCAGGGCGTTGAGATTTTCCCTTAGCGTCTTTTGCCATATCTAAAGCTCCTTGATGATGAGGAATCATCGCATCGATAAAGCGTAGATCAAAGTTCGCATCGGCTATTCCCAAATCCATCGCCATGTGCATATTACCTCCATTTTGCATCATCTCCTTAGCTGCGGGTGCAGGGCTAGAGCTAGGGGTAGCAAGGGTAGCTGCTGAGCTAGAAGATGTTTCAGGATTAGGTGTTGCATTACAGGCTGATAAGGAAATCGTTACAATCGAGGCAATCGCTGCTAAACCTAAGCTATTGGATAAGATATTAAGTTTCTTAAGATGCATAATATGGAAATTTATTGGCTAAATAAAAGCTTAAAGCTAAAAAATGAACTGAAGACGGAATATCACTATATAGCAATCCTGAATGAGTTGTGAGAGGCTTCGACTTCGCTCAGCCATCGGGATACTTTGGCTGAGCGAAGTCGAAGAGCCCTATTTTTCTCATAAATGATTTAGGACTGCTATATCTTAAATATAAATAGCTAATGTCAGTTCGGGTTAAGCTGGCAAATTTTCAAAAACCGTTTCAAATTAGAACTCACGTTCCACTAGGTTGTAATCCCAATTTATACCAATTCCCAAAATGGCTGCGCCATTTTGGGAATCTCAAAACCTTACTGGGTTTGTTTTTTATTCACTGAAGTGTTGGCTCACTTTAGTGAATTGATATTACAGCGCTTTGCGCTCAAATCCAAACCAAGAAGTCTTTTAAAAGTGTTGCTTTGTAACACTTTTAAAAGACTTCTTGTAGCTCTTTTGATCAAA
>NZ_LIRE01000488.1 GCF_001402795.1 Pseudanabaena sp. 'Roaring Creek' | reverse complement strand
TATAGCTGCCGCCAACTGTATCAGGGCATAATACCAATTCACGAAAGTGTTGTCACACTTTCGTGAATTAAAAACTAAACCCAGTAAGGTTTTGAGATTTCCAAAATGGCGTTGCCATTTTGGAAATTGGTATAAAACCCCAAAGAGAGTTGCCGCGCTCCGCGCAGCAACTCTCTTTGGGGTTTTGATTTTTTCCTCACAAAACTGGCGGCAGCTATAGAGCATGGCGGCAGCGCCGCCATGCTCTAGCTATATACAGCTACAGGGACTCGCTTAAAGGCTGGCGTGCCACAGCGCTCATCAATAGGAACGCTAAAAATTGTATTAACTTCGGGATAAAACATCAGTGCCGAACCTTCACGGATTTGTCCGTAGATGATTTCTACCTGCTCCATTTTGCCAGCATTGCCCTTGACCGTAACTCGTTGATGTTCTTGAAAACCTGCGCGATCGCCATCCATTGGATTCATCAAAATGCAATTGCGATGAGGCATTCCACGATAATAGTCACCATCTTTATAGACAACGGTGTTGTGTTGAGAATAGCTACGCCCCGTACCGAGGACAAGGACGATCGCTTGAGCAGTATCTGCGGGAAGGTCAAAGCTGGCAATATCAGGTAATTCTAGCTGGGGCAAAGGCGTTACAAACATTTTTGCCTTTCCCGATGGGGTCGGAAATTTAGGTGTATGGAAGATGCGATCAGAGATTGTAAATTCTTGATTGGTCGCGTCAATTTCTCCGATTTTTTCGTAGTTGGGGATTGTCTGGGCGATGAGTTGTCGTACATATTGAGGATCTTGCAGCGATCGCCAGTTGATTGCATCGTTACTATGCAGGCGATCGGCAAGTTCCGCCAAAAGCTCGACTTCTGAAATCAATTCGCTTCCTTCCTTTTGGCTGAGGTGGGATGTACCTTCATCATTGAGCCGCACAAAATTATTTCCTGACTCGGTAGTAGTTTTATGGGGATTTTCAAAGCGGGCAAAGACAGGCAGGATTAACGTATCCTTGTGGGCGAGTCCGTGAAAATGTCCGAGATTGGGCTTGGTGGAGATATAAATAATCGTTTCGATCTTACCGAGGGCGCGTTGGGCTTGGGTGAGATTGGGATTTGCGGCGTAGATATTGCCGCCGAGACAGAGCAAGGTGTCAATTTCTGAGCGATCGCTTGCCTCTATCAAAGCGCGGGTGTCGTAGCCCAGTTTTCGACTGAGCGATCGCTGTAGCAACTTCTCTAGGGCTTGCATAATCTCCTCTTTGAGCCGAATCGTTACGCCCATCGAGCCGAAGCCCTGTACGTTTGAATGTCCGCGAATTGGCATCGTCCCCGCCCCTTCTTTACCCACATTTCCTGTTAAAAGCGCCGTATTAGCGATACTAAAAATATTATCTACGGCATTGGAATGCTGGGTGATTCCCATTGCCCAAGCAAAAACTACCCTTTGCGAAGTGCCAATCATTTCAGCGGCAATTTCCAATTCTTCGCGCGAGACTCCGCAGGTGCGAATAATGTCCTCCCAAGCCAGCGATCGCACCTGTTCGATGACCTCTTCCCATTGCTCCGTATATTGCCGCAGGAAATCATAATCAATCCAATTATTCTCCAGCAGAACCTTCTGAATTCCTAGAAAAACCGCCGTATCGCTTCCCGATATCGGTTGAATATAATGGGAAGCAATGTCGGAACCCTTGAGCAAAGATTTAATTGGATAGGCGGGCGATGCGAATTTAACTAGCCCAATTTCGATCAGAGGATTGACGATAACGATCTTGCCACCGCGATCGCGGAGTTTAATCAATTCATTCATCAAGCGCGGATGGTTTGCAGGGGCATTGGAGCCAATTAATACAATGCAATCGCTCTGCTTTAAATCCGCAAGACTGACCATGGAAGTGCCAGAGCCAAATACCTGATTTAATCCCACCGTTGAAGGGGCATGACAAAGATCGGAGCAATCCGCAAGGTTATTAGAACCTAGCGATCGCATTAGCAGTTGCAATAGGTAAGCCGCTTCGTTAGACGATCGCCCCGAACTATAGGAAGCGAGACGCTCTGGTGATTTTTGAAAGGCACGGACGACAATTTCATAGACCTCATCCCATGCGATCCTTTCATAGCGATCGCGATGAGCGCGTTTAATGACAGGAAAACTCAATCGACCGAGGCGATCGGCTTCCATGGAATTAAGATTTTGTAGTTCTGCTAGGGTAAACTTCTCAAAAAAATGGGGGGGAATGGCTTCCATTAATTCTGAAGCGATCGCTTCAACACTCTTGGCACAGCGCTGTAAATTTTCCTCATCCTCATTCTGAAATCCCCCCTTTTGTCCGCCCGTTCCCCAAGCGCAGGATAGACAAGCACTTTTATGTAACAGGGTTTTCCATAAGAGCCCCCCCTTCAGATCGAGAGTCTTCTCCGCCCAATAGCCAATCACGGGCAGACCTCCGCCCATTTCTGGTTTTGGGCTACCTAGGGAATTGGCGATCGCTGTTTCGGAGGATATCGAGTCAGCCATAATTTTCTATTGTCTAAAGCATAACGGTTTGATTGCTTAGGGCGGACTTTTCGGCAGCATTGGCAACCGCCAGCGCATGGAGAATACTGTCATGGTTAGTATATAGCGGTGTCCCATCGAATAGATGGGAAAGAACATTTTCTGTATCTTTTTTAAATAATCCTCTGGTGGAGCCTGCATCAAGTTCCATTTCTCCTGCCGCCGAAATTAACTTGCCCTTGTCTCCCGAAAAGATAATCGCGCCTTCGCTACCCTGTAATTCCATAATCCGCTCTGGCTGCCAGAAATTTTCGCCTTTGCTATAACTAACATCAGCAAGAACACCATTCTCAAACTGAAGTTGAGCGTTACAAATACAGGATGTAAAATGATGGGGTAAACGATCGCCACTATAGCGTAACTGACAGGTAACCGCCTTTACCTTTCCAAAGAGAACGATGACTCGATTTAGACGCGATACGGCTGCTGTCAGGGGGAACCCAAACAGGTCGGGTTTATAAGTCCATTTGTCGGGTACGTGGTGCTGCGGGCTTTTGGTGGAATATCGCGCGTAAAAAGGATTGCCAATCTTTGCCAAATGTTCCACCACCAATTGATGTACGCCACCCAGTAGCTCAATATGCTCGACATGTAACAACAAATTCTGCTGTTTTGCCAAATTGACTAATTCTTCTGCTTCTGCGAGATGAAAGGATAGAGGATATTCCACAATCACGTGTTTGCCCGATCGCAAAGCCTGTCCGACTACGGTTCCATGATCGCGATTGACATTACAGATCACCACTAAGTCAAGATCGGGACGCATGACCAGTTCAGACCAATATTGATATATATGGGGAATAGCCAAATCCTGCGCGATCGCTCCTGCTTTCTCAGGCGTACCCGCGATCGCAGTTAGGGCAATGCGCGAATCTTGACTCAAGATTTCAGCGCGTAACCTAGCCACAAAGCCTGAGCCAACAATGCCCACCCGCAAAGGTTGAGGAATATTCTGATAAATAGAAGAAGAACTGGTCATGATTGAAGATTAGACATATGGACAGCTTGGAATTAGCGATCTTGAGCTTATAGTGCAGTTTATTTCAGGCGATTGAGCTTAGAAGGAGGCAATAATTTGCGTTCTTGGACGACCTTCTGACGGGGCGATCGCACGTAAAAGACTTTGCGTCCTGTGGTTTCATTTACCCATTTTGCAAAGCGGCTCCATACTTTTTCGGAGAGATACTTCTGAGCGACGATCGCTAAACCAATGACGATCGCAATCGGAAATACCGAATCAAAGGGATTGCCATCGCGACTACCTACAAATAACAGGACAACCGAGGTAATGAGCGCCGATATTAGTAAAAATTGAAATTTAGACATAGGTTTCCTACAGTTATGTTTTTTGCAAATAAGTAGCTAAGCATAAGTAAACTTAAAACCTAGAAGAACGTACCGCCCGCTACGCGGGCGGTACGCTCTCTGGTTTTGGTTTTTAATTATGCTTAACTGCTTAGCTAACAGCCAAACATCAATTAACGAGTTTTGAATGTTGTACCATCTTTAGCGATCGCTAGGCAT
>NZ_LIRE01000044.1 GCF_001402795.1 Pseudanabaena sp. 'Roaring Creek' | reverse complement strand
TATAGCTATAGCCAAATAAGTTAAGACATAAAACCCAGAAGAGTGTTGCGGCGCGAAGCGCCGCAACACTCTTCTGGGTTTTGTTTTCGTCCTAACATAACTGGTTACTGCTATATCTCACTTCAATGAATTGGTATTAATTTTGCGACAACAATGCCAAATTCCCCAAAAAACTAAGAGTGTGTCGATCGCATCTACTCTTAGCCCCCAAGATTTGAGCCGATCGCCATCGCCACCTGTCAGAATTACTCGACCGTGAGGAAACTGCGATCGCCAATCAGTAATATAAGCTTGTAAACCTGATAAAAATATGTGAGCAATCCCCGTTTGAATTGAGCTAGGCGTATCCATGCCCCAACGATTTGGCAAGGTTTCGGGAATATGGACATCGGGCAAGGCTGCAGTATTTTGATACAAACTCCAAAACTGCGATCGCAATCCCGCCACAATTGCCCCGCCCAATAAAGCCTTATCCGCATCAATCCCCGTTAAAGTAATTGCCGTTCCTGCATCGATCACTAAGACAGGATAGCCATAGATTTCTCCTGCGCCATAGGCTGCCAAGGCGCGATCGCATCCCATCGTGTCATACAAGCCACGCAAAGGCACATCGCTAGTTTTAATAATTTGGGTTTGCGGTAGATTATGCCAGATGGTGATCAGATCGGGGACGACGGAAGCGATCGCAATATCTGCAAAATCCCGCTCCGTAAGCTTCGTTTCTAAGATTGGTAATTGGTCATGGGTATAGGCATATTCTTCAAGAATTTGGCGATCGTCACCAAAAATAACCGCCTTAATTCTGGTGTTGCCAATGGCGATCGCTAAATGATTATTTGAATGATTAGTCATCCCAAAACTTAACGCTCAACATCGCCTCAATTTCACGACTAAACTGCCATTGCTCAGGGATTTGATAGCCATTTTTCTCGTATTCATCTCTAACATCTCGTAATGCCAGCCGAAAAGCTATATCAAAAGCATCATTCCATATAGTTTTTAAGCTGGGAGAATCCATCAGTGCTAGCTCAAGATCGGTTCTTTGATTTCTAATCGTCCGTTCCCAGCCATTAAATTCTTGAGGCATATTGACATATATGCGCTTAAGCAAATGGGCAAGCAAAGTTGTGAGGCGACTTTTTATTTCCTTTTTATCTGATTTCCCCAAGCTCTCGATCTCCTCTATCAAATTTTCCATGTCCACATGGTCAAAATCCCTAGCTCTTAGCTTGGCTACAGTTTCTTCCGTCCATAGCAAAAAGTCTGTCTCATATAGAGAGGCATTGAGAGATTTACGAGTTATCCCCTGTGTCATTTTGATATGGCTCCTTTGCTATAAAGTCCAAAGAAATTTTTGAAAGCGCTGCAAAGCGGCGCTTTCAAAAATTTCTTTGGATTTTGCTTCAGCGCTTTGCGCTGTAAGTGTAATTATTAAGTGTAATTATAAAGGCATAGAATATAACTCTGTGTCTTCATCACGAATCAAGCAATCACATAAGCAATCACAATGGACTTCGAGCCAGCCTACAGCCGCTATCCCCTTGCTACGGTCAATCAACGCCTCGGAGCGCTCATCGTAGACTTTTTAAGTTGTTGGTTTATTTCCGAATTAACCGTATCGATCCTATCGATTGACTCAGCTAATCCTCTGCATCTATTTACATTTATCTCAACATGGTTTGTCTTTCGCGTATTTATTGCTGCACGGGCACAGGGGCAGAGCTTTGGTAGATGGCTGATCAGCATTCGTGTGATTGATGCGGAATATGGCAAAACGGCTGGACTCGGTGCATTTATGAAGCGCGAGATATTTGTCTTTATTTGCTCCATTTTTCTGATTAAAACGATTACTTCGACCCTCATTGTGTTTGCGTGGATTCCTTTTGTTGCCGATGCTGCCTTTGCGATCGTCGATAATGAGAAGCGTCAAGCTTTCCACGATCGCATTAGTGGTACGATTTCCATTCAAACCCGTAAAGGCTTTGCGATCGATGAAAAATTAGGCAAGCTTTTTAACAAAGCAGGGCAACAGGCAACGCAACTCTATCAAAGCCGTCAAGATCGCTCTGCCTATGAAGACGAATATAGCGCCCCTCGTCCAAAACCTAAACGCCGCCCAAGGACAAAATCGCGTCCACCTCAAGATTTTCAAGATTTTAATTTTGAGCGAGATAGTAATTTCGATCGCTCTTATCAGGATTCTTATCAAGCCCCTTACACCGATCCCTATGCTGAGCCTTTAGATCCACCCAGAAATGTTTACAAAGGGGATGTGGATGGTTTTGACGATTGGGATAAGGATGATTCTCTTGATGGTTTTGGCGATCGCTCAAAGTCCTACGAAAATACCTATGAAAAACCCTACGAGGATGAACCACCAATTAAGCGATCGGCTCGTCGTCCCAGACGGAGATAGTTAGCCTTTAGCGATCGCTCATCTTCGTAAGGTTTGCTTAGGACATAAAATCCTAAAGATGATTGTCGGCGCAAAACGCCGCCAATCATCTTTAGAGGAACCTTGTGGGGACATCTTTTAGTTGTTTTGATGATAGGCATCGAAAAGAATCATGCTTAAAACTTTGTAAAGTTTAGTACAATACTTAACATTCTCCTTGGTAAGTATTTATTCTCATTGACATGACATTAGACCAATTTCCTTGGCTTACCGCGATTGTCCTGCTGCCGCTCGTAGCTTCCCTACTTATACCCGTACTCCCCGACAAGGAAGGTAAAACCGTACGTTGGTATGCATTAGGTGTAGGCATCGCCGATTTCACTTTAATGTGCTATGCCTTCTGGAAAAACTACGATCCGAGCAACGCGACATTTCAACTCGCGGAAAAGTACACTTGGATACCCCAACTAGGACTTAGTTGGGCAGTTTCAGTCGATGGTATATCTGCACCTCTAGTTTTACTTGCTGGACTCGTTACCACACTTTCTATTTTCGCTGCATGGCAAGTTAATATTAAGCCTCGTCTGTTTTACTTCCTCTTGTTGGTGCTTTACTCCGCCCAGATCGGCGTATTCGTTGCCCAAGATTTACTCCTCTTCTTCATCATGTGGGAAGTAGAGCTGATTCCCGTCTATCTGCTCGTTTCGATCTGGGGAGGTCAAAAACGCCAGTATGCTGCTACTAAATTTTTGCTTTATACCGCTGCCGCATCTATTTTTATTCTGGTCGCAGGTTTGGCGATGGCGCTCTATGGCAATAACCTCACCTTTGATATGACCGAACTAGCCCTGAAGGATTTCCCTCTTGCCCTAGAGCTTCCCCTCTATGCAGGTTTGTTAATAGCCTTTGGTGTGAAGCTTGCTATCTTTCCTCTACATACTTGGTTGCCCGATGCTCATGGAGAAGCCTCATCGCCTGTATCGATGATTTTGGCAGGTGTCTTATTAAAAATGGGAGGCTATGGCTTAATTCGCCTAAATATGGGATTGCTTGACCATGCCCATGTTTATTTTGCTCCTGTTTTGGCAATGCTGGGGGTAATCAATATCGTTTACGGTGCGGTGAATTCTTTTGCTCAAACTAATATGAAGCGCCGCCTTGCTTTTTCTTCAGTTTCCCATATGGGGTTTGTCTTGATCGGCATTGCCTCATTCACTGACTTAGGGATTAGTGGCGCGATGTTGCAGATGCTCTCCCACGGGTTAATTGCCTCAGTCTTGTTCTTCCTTGCTGGCGTAACCTACGATCGCACCCATACGATGTTAATGACGGAGATGGGCTATATCGGGAAGGTGATGCCTAAGGTATTTGCTTTGTTTACCGTTGGCGCGTTAGCATCGCTTGCCTTGCCTGGTATGAGTGGATTTGCTAGTGAAATATCGATTTTTGTTGGCATGACTTCCAGTGATGCTTACACTTCAACTTTCCGTACAGTAACCGTATTTTTGGCTGCCGTCGGTGTAATCCTCACGCCGATCTATTTACTTTCGATGTTGCGGCAGATTTTCTACGCTTCCGATGCTAATCCCACCTGTGATATCAATCCTAGCTGTGATATTTCCGATATCAGCCTCAGAGCGCAGGGCAATCAAGATGTAGTTTGCTTTGGTACGAGTTGTGTTTTGCCTAGCGAAGCCGACTTTAGCGATGCTAGACCTCGCGAGGTATTTATTGCCGTTTGCTTCCTAGTGCCAATTATTGCGATCGGTGCTTATCCTAAGCTCGCAACCAATTTCTACGATGCCACCACCGTTGCTATCAATTCCCAAATGCGGATGGCTCACGAGCAATTCGCCCTTGAAAAGAATGCTCAAGTTTTTGCTGAAAGAACTGATTTCCCTAACTTAGCGCTGGGTAGCAAAAAGCTATAGCTAAAGATGAGATGAGTGGCAGCGCAAAGTCCTGCCACTCATCAACAACAAAAACACGCAGAGCGTGTTTTTGTTGTTGTTCTATCTGCGACGAATTTTAGGAACTTGACGAGTGGAAAGATCGCTCTCATCGAGAATTTGTTTAACTTGAGGCTGAGACAGGACTAACTGTACATCAGCAACTAGACGATCGCCCCAAAGATTTTCGACGAGATAGGAGACTTTGCCGTAGCGAGGGTCGATTTTCATTGCTTCGACTGCCAATTGTAAAGCCTTATCGCGATCGCCCTTACGATAAAAAGCCGTAGCTAGAGCAAGGGTTGGTTCGGCAGCGAGAAACTCAACTTTTTCTGCTTGCTTGAGGGAGTTTTGCCATTTGGCGATCGCCTGATCGACATTGCCCCTTTCGTACTCGACTAAACCGATGTTATTAGTTGCCGCCCAAAACTTGGTATCAAGATTTAATACATCGTTATAGATTGATACCGCTTCATCATAACGCTTGGTTAAGAAGTAAGCGTTGCCCAGATCGAACATCGCCGTGGCTGCTTTGGGTTCTAGCGATAGTCCTTTTTTTAGGTTGCTAATAGCTTCGGGATAGTTCTTATTACGAAGGTAGGCTGCCCCCAGACTAAATAGAATTGTGGGCTCGTCTTTTTTGAGATCGTTTGCCATATTCAGAGCAGCGATCGCCTCAGCATATTGCTCCTTACGCAGATAGATACTGCCGAGAATCCCTTGGGTTTGAAAAGCTTTTGGAGCTAATTGCGCGGCTAAGCGGGCGCGAGGTAAAGCCAAATCATACTGCTCAAATTGAGCAAGTTGGGCAGCTTCTCTTGCCAAGTTGAGCGCTTGCTCTTCTAAATTGCCAAAATTGATTCTTGTCGTGTGGGGCAGAAGAGCTTGGGCGCGGAGGGGAGAGGCTCCAACGCTAACAGATGCAAGTATTGCCAGCAACCAAATTCGATAGCGCACAGGTATAACTCTTACCAATTATGAATGTAGTGTGATTGTATTTCAAATGATAGCGCTTCTTTATTAAAACCGATTTTTGGTTTGCCAAAAATCCAGAAAATGACCGAGGGGAGTGAGGTCGTCCTATCTAATTTTCTAGGTTTTAAAGATTTTTTGAGTAGCGATGCTTGCTAGAATATCTCTAGAATTTTGTTTGATTTATTAATCATATTTAAGAAAACTGCTATGGACTTCGTAACTTCCCTATTCTCCAGCATTAATTTTCAGCTAATTTTTCAATTGACCTGCTTAGCTCTAATCGTTATCTCTGGTCCCGTCATTATCTTTTTGCTATCCGCCAATAGTGGCGACTTGTAACTTCTACCACTGCTTGTATAGCTACAGTCACTTGAATTAGGACAAATCAAACCCCAAGAATTGACTGGCGGCGC
>NZ_LIRE01000732.1 GCF_001402795.1 Pseudanabaena sp. 'Roaring Creek' | reverse complement strand
GCAATGGAGCCGTGACGCTCACCAATAGCACTGTGTCGGGTAATACGGCGAATTTTAATGGTGGTGGGATTTGGGGCAATAACGGAGGCACGATCGCCAATAGCACCATTACCAACAACACTGCCGATGCCGATAACAATGGCACAGCTGATGGTGGTGGGATTTTTCGTAATAACGGCACATTCACGATTAGAAACTCGATAATTGCAGGTAACTTTGACCGAGGATTGCAAGCCCCTGACTTGGGTAGTAGTACCGCAGGAGTAGGGTTTGCTAATGGTGGCAATAACTTAATCGGCGCAAATGATGGCTTTGCCGCAACATTTCCCACTAGCTCCCTCATCGGCACGATCGCAAATCCCATCAATCCGCAACTAGCCCCCCTTGGCAACTATGGCGGCACAACCCAAACCCATGCCCTCTTGCCCAATAGCCCAGCCCTAAATGCAGGGAATAACGCAGGCGTAGCCGCTACCGATCAACGCGGCGCAACCCGCATTTTTGGTGGCGTTGTCGATATCGGTGCATTTGAATTTCAAGGCTTTAGTCTCACCCCATTAGCTAACTCCACACCCCAAAGTACCAATATCAACACCAGTTTTGCTCAGCTTCTAGGCGTGCAAGTCACCGAAAACTTCGTGAATAGCCCCATTCCCGTACCAAATATTCTCGTTACCTTTGCGCCGTCATCTAGCAGTGCTAGTGGCTCATTTGCTGGTAATGCCAGCGTATTAACCAATAATCTTGGTATTGCCGTAGCTCCTACATTTACCGCAAATGGAGTTTCAGGCAGTTATACAGTAGCAGCGACAGCAACTGGATTTACTCCTGCATCCTTTTCACTGACTAATGCAGCCAATAAAGTTGATGGATTTGGTGGTGTATTTCCTAGTCGTGAGGATTTAGAAGGACGCGCTTCCAGATTAGACGAGCAAGATCTAGAAGTGAGTTTCTCACAGGTTCTCTGCCTTGACTCTTCCCTCGCCAATGTTCAGAATACTTCCATTCCAACTTGCAAAGGTAAATAGCATTCAAGCAATTAAAAAAATAGAACAAAATCCCTGTACGGGCAGGTTTAGAAACCATTTAAGAATTGTCTAGATCCCCCCCAGCCCCCCTTAAAAAGGGGGGAGAATTTAATTCTTCCCCCTTTTTAAGGGGGATTGAGGGGGATCTCTTAGAGCCTTTGACCGCAGAAAGTATAGTCGTTTTAAATAACTTGTAGACGGGCTTCGACTTCGCTCAGCCCTCGGTGTAAGCTAGCTGAGCGAAGTCGAAGCTGTAGTTTTTATTTGAATTATCTATA
>NZ_LIRE01000760.1 GCF_001402795.1 Pseudanabaena sp. 'Roaring Creek' | reverse complement strand
TTGGCTTAAAGTTGGCTTAAAACTAAAACCCCCTCCAACCTCTTCTAACCCTTTCTAACCCCATTCAAAAGAAGTTAGAAAATGTCAGAAACAAGTCAGAGAGGGTAAAAGTAAATGGGGGTGAAGGGACTTGAACCCTTACGACCTTACGGTCAACGGATTTTAAGTCCGTAGCGTCTACCATTCCGCCACACCCCCGAAAGGCTTTGTTATTATAACGCGGAATGGGTAGATTTGCGATCTAATTTTTTAAAATTATGTTGATACCCGAAGAAACACGCTCAAAGTCAAGCTCTGACAATATTTCTAAGGTTATACCGATTCCCAAAATGGCGTTGCCATTTTGGGAATTGGTATAACCTTAATGGGTTTGTTTCAATCTAGATTTCTTCGTCGTCCCATTTATCTTGGGTATATCCAAGTTCAGTAGCAGCGGCTTTTTCTTCACTACTGAGGTCTTCCCATAGTTTTTCGGCTGATGCAGGAATATCGTCCTCTCCTTCCCAACTAGATTGCGTCCAACCCAAGATGCCCCAAAGTTTTTGATCTTCACTAGAAAGGTCATCCCACTCAGGAAAATCTACTTCTTCCTCCCAATTTTCTTCGTTCCAACCTAATTGAGTCCAGAGATTTTGCTCGGCACTGGTCAAGTCTGACCAGCTTAACTCACTCCAAAATTCATTAGGATCGCCTGTTACTTCACGGATAGTAGTCATAGAAAGTTTATCCTCATTTTAGAGTTCATATAGATTTCATCATAGGTTTTACTAGCTACGCAAAGCAACAGTAAAAATTTAACCTTTCAATGTTGGAAAAAAAGGTGCAACCTATGTTTCGCGATCGGATTTAAGCTTACTAATTTACTTAAAACTACTTAGCTTACGATAATGGTTATATCTAGACACCTACAACGCATTCTGCTTATGGAAATGGGCAAATTCGTAAGATTAAGAGTCTCAGATTAAGTCCTATAATGAGATTGATTATCTCGTTATAGGACTTCCCATTTATGACAGCAATCGCTAAGACAGGTGTAGCAGGCCCAACACAGCATGTACTCCCAGACACACTAAACACACTGGAAAGGCTAGGGTTGTGGTTCCTCCTACTTTTTTATCGTCTAAATAATGCCAAAGACATTTTGTTGACCGATGGATCAGCCAATAAACAAGTTGCGTATCAACGCTTTAAAGGTCAGGATGGGAATCTCTATTTGGGATTTACCGTCTTTATGCCTGTCGATCAAGATTTTGAAGTGCTTCCATTGAAGCCATGGGAATACGCAGTAGAACTGAACAACGCGGTAGCTTCGACTAATTACAATTCGTAGAGAGATAGTCCGATGCCTAACCCCGCAGGATTTAAAACAATCAACCCTAGCAATACAATGCTAACCGTCACCCAAAAAGCGGGTAATGCTTTTGTTGGGGTTGATAATGTTACGCAGCTTCCAAATGTCACTAACCCTAAATCTTTGGGTCAGCCAAGCGCAAACGGATATACGGAAGCTGTCGTTAATCCCAAATACATTAAGTATGCGGGTACGCCATCTACACCCGTAACCAATGAACCTCAAGCGGTACAAACAACAGCAACTACAGCACCAAGCCTAGGATTAGGATTCAAAATATTTAATGGAGTAAGTTCGTTAATCGCGGCACCCTATGTGATTGCCGATGTAGCGAATGCTTTTGGCTATCTTGCGAATCTAGGGCAAATCTCGAAAAACTACAGCGAGAAAGAGCGGCTAGATAAGCTTTTAGCGCAAAGAGAAGCACAGGCTAAAGCACAGCTTGCTAACAAAATCGATTCTAGTAGTACTGGAATTGCATACACGGTAGCGCTGTACGTGACTGATTTTATAGGTGGATGCGATGGAGGATTATACGAATTATTCTACGATTATGGGCTTTCGCTCCCTAGTCCCCCATCAATATCCCTTGAAGATGTAAGGTCGTATCCAAGCTGCGATGGCGCTACAGGAAGCATCAAGAAGCTCATCATAAACGGTGTTGACTCTGGTTTCCGTCCGCAAGGGATTAGCATGTCTATCTCTGTAGTTCAGTTTGCTGGTACTCAGCGACCTACTATCTTTTGGAATTGGCGACCCGTGGGTACAGGCGGCGCACAATATCCACCATCTAGCATTAATGCAAGCAATTCAAATACAGTAAATACACCGCCCTTACCTGCGCCGCCTGCCCAAGAATGGCTATATGGTGAAGTCCCTGTTACGGTATCGGGGGGAGCTGCGGCAATTCTAGATCGCATAGACGCTAAGGCTAAGGCATCATTCCCCAAAATATCTACACCCGCTAACGCGCCTAGTCCCGTCGCGAAACTTGATCCAGTGCCGCCAAAAACACCTAATCCTACGCTTACCCCGATTGGTGCTAATTCGACTGGTACAGCGATCGCCCAAAATGCTAATCCAACATTCCCGCATGTAGCATCAAACACTAATGGTGTGCGGCGTTTGGATACGCCATCGCAAAATTTCAAGTCCGTAGCGGCAAATCAAACGACAGCGTCACAGACATATGCTAATGGGCAGACTAATGAAACATATTCGTATTCAAGTTCGCAGCAACTAGTCCCGACCACCAAGCCAGTAGATAAGCCTACACCAATCACCACGCAGCCATATGTAAATCCCAACTCGCCTGATATTGGTGGTTTGGCCGCAGGGATTGTAGCCTTGGGGCTGACCGCAGGGGCGATCGCCACTGGTATCGACTATCTCAAAAACCTAAATAACCAAATCAATAATCAAACGAGCGCAGCAAATCAACAGGCGAATGCAAAAGAGGGTTCGTGTCAAGCAATGAACTCGCCATCATGTACCAGTGGTTTGGAGGGGCGAATTAAGGATCCAATTAATCAAAATGTGAACGACAAGACGGGGGCTTTGAATGCCCTACTTTCGGGGATAAATACTGCTCTCAGTGCGTTCATCACTGCGGCTACTAGTAATTTTGATAAAATTCTGCGCTTTCTGGATAACTCAATCGTCGATCGCGCGATCGGCGCGGCTAATTTTGCGATGAACGTGCATAACGCTTTGATGCTGTCTAATGCTCTGGGCAAAACATTGGCGGGAGTGGTTGATACTGCGATGAATGCCGCAGGATTTCAGTTTGTCAACACTTCTGGGCAAAGAACGTCTGCGAGTGCAGCATTTTCAAGCAATGTTTCAGCGCTGATTGTTAATCTCATTGGACAAGATTTGTACACTGAATTAACAGACGATTGGAAGGTAGCGAATAGAATTTATCAGGGTATCACTAACCTCGCGAATAAAACTGAAAGGCTTCTAGCTGGGCAATCAAAAATCGCTCAAAAGAGTGGAATTGATGTAGCAAATATTGGGAATGCATTAAGAGCGAATGGAATCGTAAATGCTAATTCTTATCCACCGATGGCAGCTACGAAGGAGGCGAATACTCCTTCCGAATTACTGGCAGATGTCAATACTCCATTGAGTTCCATTCAATCAGGAGCTAAGAATCTGAATGCAATCACCAAGAGCGTTGCAGGGACTATCAAGCAAGCATCTGCAATTCAAAAAGAGTTTGGGAAGCTTGCTGACTTGACCAATAAAGAGAGCAAGATTCGGAAATCAATGAGAACTAAATCTGCTGCGGACGCAAATAGAAAAGCGAAGTTCACTTTGCCTCAAATCAGAATAATTAAGCAGAGTGGAAAGAAGTAAATGCCTACACCAGATATTGATAATTCACCCGAACAAATAGATATTCCCGATCAACTTCCAACAGTCGATCGGGTTCCCAGTACGTTGACTCCCGATCAATCGAGTGAAACTCTTACCAGTGGTACTGATAATCCACAGCCACAGATTGAGAGGAATACCGATAATCTGGTAGCGATTTTGAACAGGCTTCAAAATCTTGTCGTCACGCAATTTTTTGAGCCAAGAGACTCGGATTCGGTTGAACTTGCAGAGCAAAGGCAATATTTCAAAGATGGGCTGATGATAGATGTTGAGGCTGATAGTGCGGTCATCGCAGATATTAAGTGTCGCGCCATGGATAGGTTTATTGGATTGGATACGAGTGATTTGGCTAAGGTTTACAGTATCCCGATCGAGCGCTTTCAAGCTTCAAGAACTTTTGAGCCTCAAATCAAAATTATATTCAAGGAGTTAACAAAGAACGAGCAGGATTTACCCTTGCGTAATTACTATTTGGAGAAGGAGGTGTCGTTCCCGATTTTGGAAAAATTTATTCCTAAAACCGAGGACGAATTAAAGACGTTTGGGGACAAAATAATTGATGCTTTTGATGGGTTTAGTTTTACTTCGGCTAAAGATAAATATTTCACTTACAAAGACAAGCAAAATGGGTTTGAATTTACGATCTATGCTGAGCGGGATATAACCAAAAACATTATTGAAAAAGTTCTTAACATCCAAGAGGTGGAATTTGATGAGCCTTTGCTCGTTGAGTCATCCTTTACCCCATCAGATAAACCGCAAACAATAGACGTGATGGGCAAGAAGGTAAATAAGCCTAAAAGGGGGAGATGGGGGGATCTGAGATTGCACAAAATCCAATATCACATAAAGGGAATTGAGCCAAAAGACCTATACGGCTAGCGCTATTAAATATGAGGTTTAGGTTTCTAACAATATTTCTGGAGCCTAATAGGTTCCTAGTCAAACGGTAGTATTGCTTACCAAAAGATTAGGCTCTATAACTTTGTTGTTGTTGTTCTACACAAAGTCTATGGCTGGAAGGGTTTCAGTATATTTTGAAGCTGCGGACAATGTTTTCGCGCTTGTCAGCGTGGATAAAAATAAATATTCTGGCGACGTGCTCGCGGCCGTGGGGGGCGAGTCCACAAAACCAGCAAATGCAACAGTATTTACCTTGTCCGAAAAGGCGGCGAAACGCTCGGGCGAAGTACGGCTTCTCAAAGTTGGCGTAAAGAAGGGGAAGCAGCGTAGACAGGTAAACCTGATCTGCTCTCAGACAAAAGCTGCGACTGTCGCGAAAGATTTAGAAGGAAAAAAAATGACGATTGGTCTTGGTCAGGGGACTGACTGGGATATCGTTTCCGTTACCTAGTTCGGAAAAGTCGGTTAGTGCTTTTTGTAATTTTTTTTAAGGAAAACTAAGTAAATGTCTACAAAGAAAGAACCTCGGTATATCGAAATCGTGACAGGCGCAGAAATGAAGCTGTCTCTAGATCCAGATATCTACAATTCTGAAATCACCCTAATCCTTGGTGTTAGTAGTGCTGCCCCTGCTGCAACTGCCAAGATTGTGCCTTTGACACTAAAACAGGCTGGGGCTAGCACTGCCGCATCTATCCTTGATTGCACTGTGGAAAAAGGCACAGGCACGGATACAGAATCGCGTGTTGTTCAGTTGATTGCAAAAGCGGATAATGTTGCGGCCGCAAAGACTGCATTGATCGATAAAACTTTGGCTCTCGGTGGATCTTCCACGTCCAACTGGACTATCAAGAGTGTCACGACTGGCAAGTACAAGCGAAAGAAATAGGATATGATATCTGACCCTAGCCAGTGGCAACTCCTCTTCCTGCAAAACTTTAGTGGGGAATATTTTGGGGTTAGTCAGATGCCTATTCCGAAATTTGACACGCCAATCTTTAGCAATTCTTTGGTTAGAGTAAAGATAACAAGCTCCAATGCATTGGCTACTTGGGTTCGTGCTGGCAGGGTGTCTCAAGTGGTTGATGCTGGCGGAGTTGGATCTGTATTCGCAACACATTTTATGACTTTGGATGAATACAAAATAATCGACTGTAGTAAATTCGCGAGCTATAGTTTGAGGGTTTCCCTTCCAAAGTATTTTAAGCAGGCGACCATTTCGATTTTTGGGTATGCGGGAGCACTCTAATGAATATCGGCGCATCTGAACTTATCGCAATTATTGCTTTGCTTGGTAGTGCTTTCGCTTGGATAAACAAAGTCCATGATGGCTTTGATAAAAGGTTGGACAAAATTGCCAATGATATGAACGGCTTAGGCTCTCGCGTTTCGATTCTTGAGGGTGGTACGTGCGAGTTGTTAGCTGAGCAAATTAATCAATTAAAATCCAATTTCTACGATATAGAAAACACGGTAAATAATCTAAGAGGTGATTGATATGGTTGCTAAAGAAGTTTCTCAGTTGGTCTTGGGTATTTTGCCCGTGGTCTATTCGGTGCTCTTTGGGCATGAGCGTGATTTGGTTAAGGTTGCTGATTTTTTGCAAGGTATCGCCGATCAGCTTAGAATTCAAGCGGAACCTCAACCACTTCCTTAATAATTTCTCAGCACGGCCACACAATTAATAAGGCGATCGCTAAATTAGCGATCGCCTTTTATAATTTGGATATGAAAAAAATAAGCCACACAGAGCAACTCAAGCGACAGTTGACGGCGATCCTCGCAACGGTGATTTTGCTGAATGAAATCGTAGAGATGATTGAGGCAATAAAGCTGAGGCTCATATCTGCAAACAAGAAAGGCGATCGCTAATTTAGCGATCGCCTTTTATCATGGAGGTATGGAAAATTTGCGAGAGATGCCCTACCTAACCGTCGCGCAGTTGCACACTGCGATATATGCCTTATGTGACCTTTATTACAGGAATCAAGATAGCAATGCTCACTGCTTAGAAGTGGCTACGATTCTCGCTTTTAGCGACAATTTGAAACAGCATCTTGAATATTGCAAGGAATTATTTGAGCAAAGGCGATCGCTAAATTAGCGATCGCCTCATATCCTGGCAAAAAGAAAAAATTATTTGGCTCTATGTCTAGGTTCCAGCTTTATGTTTTGCCAGGATGCGACAAAGAAGAAAGGCGATCGCTAATTTAGCGATCGCCTTTTATAATTTGGATATGAAAAAAATAAGCCACACAGAGCAACTCAAGCGACAGTTGACGGCGATCCTCGCAACGGTGATTTTGCTGAATGAAATCGTAGAGATGATTGAGGCAATAAAGCTGAGGCTCATATCTGCAAACAATAAAGGCGATCGCTAAATTAGCGATCGCCTTTATTGTTGGTATCGTCATTGATGAAGGTAGCAAAATCACTGCCTCTTTACTCGACAGCCTTTGCCGTAGCCAGAGTAATTTAAGGCTAGGAATACGCATTTATTACCGTCGCATCCTACAGCGCCCGCGACATGGTTGGGGAACAGGAAATTTTGATCGGAGCTTGCCATTTGCTCCGCCCACTCCCTTGATACTTCGCTGACATTTTTTGTACTAGCACCGATATTTGCCCCTACTGGGACATAGCGAATATTGCTCTCTGCTAAAAATTCTTCACTTGTAAAGCCAAAGCCCAATTTCATGTTGTCGGTGCAAGTTTTGGTTTGAGGGTTGGTGAAATCAAAGTAATTGTATTGATTCATATCCTTTGCTCTGGCTGTGGCAAGTTGATATGCCTTGGTGCTGTAGTTCAGAGGTGTAAGTCCCGACCTCTTCCTAACTTCATTGATATCATTGATCGCTTTCTTAGAATCTTCTTCAGGACTAAAAATCACCACATTGGCATCAGGGGCATTATTCTTATCGACTGCAATGGATTGGTTACCATTGCCAAGCGAGGGTGGACGAGAAATATCCTTGTTATTTACGTAGCTGATGTAGACAACAAACCCTAATATACCTATCGCTATTGCTTGCTGTTTGGTCATTATTGATCACTGTAGCAAAATTAATTAATCCGCCTGTCTCGTTCTAAGTCCGAAATCGCCCTATCGATTCCGTAGGCGGATATAAGCCTGTCGGCAGTGGCTCTATCCCCATTGAGCATTCTTAGAAGCTTTCTATATTGAGCATTATAGGCTTTTGCGTTGGATGTACTTGGACTCATCCCTTTAGCTCTCATCCTATTAGCCAAATCACGATCATAGGCATCTTGCCTCTGCTTCAGCTTCTCGGCTCTGATCTGTTCCTGCGATTTGCGTTTAGGATATTTTTTCTGGATATCTTCAAGGGTGGGGACTTTTTTGTCTGGCTTTGACTTCGGTCTTAGCCAAAAATATAAAGCTACTACCATCAGACACGCTAAAAATATTTCCACCCTACCTTCCTGCACTCTCCGCGATCGCTACCAACCTATCGCTAACAGCTCTATAAAGCTGAGTCAGATCTTGGATACTCATGGTTTTAAGTTGCCCCATGACATATAGAGGGTTAACTGAATTGTCAATCTTTTGATCGGAATCTCCGTTAATAGTTGCCATCAACTCTTCAAGAGACAACCCAGCATAGTTGGCAATTTTAGATAAATTTGCCGAGCTCGGACTATTAACTTCTTCGTTTTCCCATGCTTGTATTGCTCCATAGGTAACACCAAGAATGTGAGCGAACTCCTTTTGAGTAAGGGTTCCTCGAAGATTCTTAATTAATTCCGCAAATCTTCTTTTAGCATTGCTGTCCATGGACTTTACACAGAAACACATATATATGTTTTACCACAAATACACCTGTATGTATTGACACACTTATGCTTATGTGTTTAGATCAGATCTGTCCATACAAAACATACAGATATGTATACGACAGAAAAAGCACGGCTAAACCTTACTGTTTCAAATGACGCAGATGACAAGCTCCGAGAGCTCGCCCTGAAGCATCGCAAATCTCTAACTCTCAGCGAGATCGTTGAGGCGATGATCCATCATTGCGCTCGCAATCCCCACTTCATCCAGAAACTGACCCAAAAAAAAGAAGAAGCGATTCCCTACTAGAGATAGGGCGATCGCTTCTTCTTTTTTAATGTCCATCTACCCGAAAAAACAGCATGGAACCAAACAATCTTACAGCAACAATCTGGCTATCGCCTTACCGATTGACCTATCAAACCAGCGACCACGAGCTGACAGGCGCAATCAACCGACCCGACCCCGACATCCTACAGAAAACCCTTGAAAGGCTCTATGCCTATCTAATCATCGAAGGCTATTCACCACTCATTCTTCACACGGAGCACTAACTCATGAACCCAACGCCATTCTACAAATACGGCTTGAATCTGGATATCAAGGCAGAACAAGCGATCGACGCGCTTCCCCTGCACGAACTAACCGACCTGTTAGACAACGCAGCAACCAGCCTGAACATCGATCACTACATTGACAACGAAAGCGTCCCAGTCATTGAGGAAGAAGATAAGCCGATAGACACTTCCCTGCTTTCGAGCATGGGGCGGATTGGATTGATTCGCGGATTATGCGATCGCATCGAATTGAAACTCATGGAGGTAGCAAGTTAATGGCACATTTTGAATTTCACTACGCCAAATACAAGGAAGCGAGCGAACACCTCGCGACGGCAGACATGACAGTGAAAGATTTCCAGCGCTGGGATGACATCAGAGAGGCAAGCGCCACAGCGATCGCCCTAGAAGCAGGAATCATTACCGAGATTCCCGCCGACGGCAAGCTGTCAAGCGCTGACTATCAGCGAACCTTGATGATTATCCGCAGGTACGAAATCGCACAAAGCGAGGTAGCAGCATGAGCAAATATGAACACTACCCGCAAGCGATCGAGGGATTTGTCGATTTTGCCCACAGCATGGCAGAAATCTTAGACGGCTTACTCATAACCATCCTTGGCGAAGACGCAGCATGGGAACACCATCGAGCGATCGAGGACATTCCCGACAAGTACCTCAAAGAAGGCTTGAACGACGGGAGGAAGACCAAGCTCTGGCACTTAAGAAATGAAGTCAATTCGCTCTTACTGATCGAAGACGATCACCACGTCAAACAATGGGCGGAAACCGTTGCCGAGGTCAACGAAACCTGCAAACAGCAGCGGAAAATCATCGACCAGCAACGAGAAACCATCAGCCAAGCAAGACAAGAGATCGCCCGACTGGACAAGGTAATTACAGAGTACAAAACCGATGTGGTTAACAGGTTTCACGCGATCAATATCTTGATCTCTTCTTCAATTCGTGATGGTGACATCGGGCTTGCTCACTGGAAACGGGATGAACGGCTAAAGCATCTGAAAGATGCCGTGCTTAACCAAATCAAAGACGTGAGAGCCCTTTCGCACTCCTACAACGACGACTTCTAACCACCAAACCAGCGATCGCAACTTTACCCAGTGAAGTAGCGATCGCCTTATCTTTCATCCATGAAAAACCATGATCACCGACGAGAATTACACCCCTGAATGGTTTGTGAAGCCTTGCCGAGCTTTTCTAAATGGCATTGATCTTGATCCTTTTTCCAATGCGATCGCCAACCAAGTGATCCAAGCCGATCACATTTTCACCATCGAATCAAATGCCTTTAAACAAGACTGGTCTGGGTTTAAGCGCAAATGGGTAAACCCTCCCTACAGCAAACCATTGATCGAGATGGCGATCGCTAAAACTATTGAGTTCTCCTATATTGGCGAAACCTTGCTTTTAGCGAATACAAGTAGCTCGACAAAATGGTTTCACGCTTGCATGGCTGCTTGCAGTGCCTATCTTCACCCATACAAGCGCATCAACTTTGATTCGCCATACAGGGAAAGCAAGGGGAATCGGTACGACCAAACGCTTTTCTACTTTGGAAATCGCCCCCTTGAGTTTGCCGCCGATCTAATCACCTTGGGGCGATCTGTCGCTCCGATCCGACTCTAACCAAACCAGCGATCGCAACTTTACCCAGTGAAGTAGCGATCGCCTTACCTTTCATCCATGAAAACTATGAACTCAACAGATTCTCAAATTTTGACAGGTGCTATAGAGCTCTTAGCCGTCAAGGGACAAGAGCAAAGGATTTCAAAGCTGGAAGCTGACAACAAAAAACTTATTGGCATGATCAACACGATTAGCGCAATTCTTTCACACGTTGCAGATACGTCCGACCCTGTAGTATGCCGCCTTCTCCAAGGACTAGACCTGTCCATTGGCTTATTTCGATAACTAACCAAACCAGCGATCGCAACTTTACCCAGTAGTGAAGTGGCGATCGCCATTTTTTTTTGTGAGAAAACCTATGTTTAAAATTACAGACCATATCGAATTTGACCATAAAGGTCGTGCCCATTGCCCAGTCTGCCTATCCGATGGCAAGAAATCCAAGAATTTATCATTGATTCCTAATACCGATGGGGCTTACAGATGTCATCGAGGCTGCTCTAGCGAAGATATTCGCGCCGCCATTGGACAACCTAAGAACGAAAATTTTGGCGATCGCGTCGTACCAACGGCGATCGCCAAACCACCAAAGCGCGTAACCCATACACAAGCAGAAATTGAGAAAAACCATCAAACCCTAATAACCGAGAGTAAGCTCGCGAAACAGTGGCTCAATGATCGCGGATTCACCGACGCAACCCTCAGCAAATATAAATTGGGGATTTGCCTGCGTACATTTGGCAAGAATAAACTTTGGTGCGTGACCATCCCCTACGAAATATCCAAAGGGGTATGGCAGCGCAAATATAGACTATCCCCTTGGTTAGAATCGCTACCAGATGGGCTCAAAGATTGGACACAGGATACAGGGCTAACATCTCGCTTTCACTTCACCAAACAGGATGGCAATAAAAAATTAATGCTCGTCGAAGGCGATTGGGATGCCATGATGCTTACCCAAGTTTCCCTTGATGCTGATTTCCCCTACGACATTGCAACCAACACAACGGGCTGTGGCAACATTCCAAGCGATTTATCTCCCATCGACTCCTATGAAGAAATTTATATTTTCTATGATTTAGATCAACCTGATGCCAAAGGTAAACGGCCGGGACCTGATGGTGCAATCGCGATCGCTAAAGCCATAGGTGAACGAGCGAAAGTTTGTACCGTACCACACCCCGAAAATCCAAAGGACAAATACGACACCAGCGACTCTCTCAAGGATGGCTTCACCCTTGACGATTTCATCAAGGCAACCAAAGAGGCGATCGCCCCTACCGCATCCCCAAAAACCGAAAAGAAACCTAGCCTAAAAAGCCGCCTCACCACTACCGCTGAACTTATGGCAAGGGCAAAAGATTACACCGATTGGCTCATTGACGAAATCTTACCAATCAATGAGCTTATTTTGCTTGCAGCATCGCCAAGAGCGGGTAAATCATTAATGGCAATGAACATCGCCCAATGTGTCGCAAGTGGTACTAATTTCCTTGATAGACCAGTAACACAGGGAAATGTGATCTATGTGCAATGTGAGGATTCAGAAACAAAAACTAAACAACGAGCGATCGCTCAAGGCTGGGATGAGAACTTGCCAGTATTTTGGCTAGATAAATTCAAACTTTCTGAGCTAGATGAACTGATCGAACTTGCAAAGGAAATTCAACCCAGACTAATCGTCCTTGACACCCTATCTCGCATTCGTGATGACAACGCCACAGAGTCAAGCGCTGAAATGGGCAGAGTACTTGAACCACTACAGGAATTTGCCAAGCATCACAACTGCTGCATATTACCAATCCACCACACTGGCAAAATCAACATCGACAACGCCAAGGCACTTGATGTATTTGAAACTATTCGCGGATCATCAGCAATTAGAGCCACTTGCCGAGGCACGCTGGTTATCGCCGCCAATGAAACTGGCTATCGTCTATGCGTGGAAAACGGCTATAACAAACAGGACTTGAAAGTATCCCTAAATTTGACCGATCTGACATGGAAGCTGCTTGGCAAATGGGGAATGCAAGTCGATGCGCCGCAGACAGAGCAAGTCTTAGACAGTCTGACAAAGGTAGAACATGCAACCCTTGAACAACTACACGAATTGACAGGTATCAACAAGGCGAGTTTATACAAAGTGCTTTCGCGCCTTGTCCATGATGAAAAAATCTCTAAAACTGGTTCACAGCGCAACGTTGTCTACTCTCGACTTTTTCAAAAATTAGCTAAAACTCAGTCTGACAAGTCTGACATGTCAGACTTGTTGTCAGACTCTGAAAACCAGACACCGCAAACCATAGAAGTGCAGTCTGACAAAAAATCAATTTCTTTTATATCTGACAACAAGCAAGTACAAAAAAACGCTGATGTAATCACCGAAAACCCTAACAACTTGTCAGACTGTCAGACTCGGCTCTCTAACGCCATCGCTGTAAGCATTTCAGAGTCTGACAACAAGTCTGACAAGCCCGAATCTGTCAGACTCAGTAAGCTAAAAGTTGGCGATCGCGTCAAAATAATGCCCCCTCATTTCTTGTCTGGTCAGACCGCCACAATTGAGGCAATCTACGAACCGAACGCAATACTTAAAAACGATAGTTGGGCGGTTAATCCATCGGTAGATATTTCGCTTTTAAAGAGGGCTAGGTAAATGTCAGAGCTTACGAAAACCACTATCAAGATCGCCACAATCCTATTTAAAAATCTCTCTGATGCTCTCCTAGCGACAGCTTCAGAAATCAGTAAGCTTGCAGAACATGAGACACCCCCGATCTCATTATCGCAAGCTGAAGAAAAACCCGCCCTACAGCCGTCTCAAACCGTCCAACTTATCACCCATTATCAATACGATCCGAAGCAAAAAGTCCTAGTGCAATTTGAAGGATCTACCACCCCGACAAAATGCAGAATCCTCAAACGTGTTGATAGGTATACCTATCTGGTTTATGGTCAGAGATCGCCAAGAAGTACGGCTATAGAAATAAATGCAGACCAGATACTGGGACTAGACCCAGATCGGTGATGGTTACGAAATTCCCGACACCCTAGATTTGGTAAGCCTAGAACAAATTGAGTTTACGATAATGGTTATTTACGCAAGCTTATCAATTTAGTAAGCTTTAGTACGTATCGGCAATGATCGAAGCCTTGATTGATATAAACAAAGCCAAAACCAGTAGCGCAAGCTGCGCTACTGGTTTTGGCTTTGTTTGGTTATGGTTGATCGAGGCTTGCTTGTCCTGGGACAAGTCGGTCGATGATACTTTGGGTTGGTATGGGAGTTTTAAAGCTGCGTAACAAGATTCCTGTTTTAGAAATTTCTTTCCATTCTTTGAGATCTAAACGATGAACTACAGGTGGTGTAGAAGAATTGGGCTTCACGATAATTTCTTCCCCCGTTAATAAAACAATCTCTTTAGACTGATTGGGTAGCTTAACTACTACTGTTCCTTCCCAAGAAAAAAATTTTGCACCTTGGTTGATGTCTTTCGGTATTTCCACATAGGCAGTCGTCCCTCGAATCGCAGCAGTTCCAAATGCTGTAGTGATTTCTGTCGGTACTTTTAAGCCTGGTTTGACCCAAGTAATCATTTTCCCTGATGTTAGATAGAGACGATTTTGGGGTTGAATTTGCAAAACTGCATCACCACCAATCCGAAATCCTACCCCATTATTAAATTCGACTTGAGTTTTACCTCTACCGTGGGTACGTATTTTGTCATCTACGTACAGTTCCATATCCCGCTTGGCATTGACTTCATCGGGCTGATTGCTATGGCTGGAAAGTACAAATACAGGTTTTTCTTCGATCGATGCTATCTTGGCGATCGCTTTTTCTGACTTGATGGGCTTCGGAGCCGCACTCATTACAGTAGATGGAGTCGAAACAGGTTCGGGTTCACAGCCGATGAGAGCGATCGCTAAAAGAGCTACTAACAAAGAAGTTTTCATCGCAAATTTAACATGAAGCTTTAACTTAAACGAGACTACATCTTGCCACGACCATCACTAGCAATCAAGTTTATTTTATGCTGAGAATTTTCTCTTCCCTTTGCTTGTTCTAACTTAATACCAATTCACAAAAGTGTTGTCACGCTTTCGTGAATTAAAAACTAAACCTAGTCAGGGTTTTCAAATTAAGAAATGGCGTAGCTACTTAATATTTTCAGTTTTGCCAGTACCCTTGCAAAAGGAGCAGTTTTCCTCCCGCTGAATTTCACCAGAGCAGTCTCGCATTTCTATATAGCCTTTACCTTCACAGTGGTGACAGGGTTTAGTTATTTGAATGGAGGATAAAGAACGATCGGATACTAGCTTTTCTGGCATATCTTTAAAAATTTCAAGTAAATTAAAATTGAGATCGATCTCATATTATCTCTCGCTATTACCAGCGAATGATTATTTGACTCAACCATTTCAAAAAGCCACCAATTAAACTTAAAAGCGTCGAAGCAAGCAAGATAAATTCTAAGGAAATTGCTAATAAAGTTATTACTAGAGACAGTATTGCAATACGCCGATATTGATTCTCGATAATACCTCGACATCCAAAAATAACGCTAAGGGTTGCCATCGCACCTCGAAAAGACCACATGATAATAATGGCATCTTGTCCTATTTTCCCCTGAAGCGATAAGTGAGTAATCGCCAGCACCATCGCGATAGTTCCCAAAAACAAGGATAGGAAAGAATAGTTACGCTTTGAGAATGTACATAGTTTATTCACGTACTATAACCGCTATGTAGATAGCCAATCGATTATATAGATCGTACCGAGGTCTACTATTCTAAATCAACCAAACTCAATCTTGAGGTTTGTTCTTTTTTGCCTAGAGAAACTTCCAACTTCTTCAAAAGCTCTACGGTAACCTCTGCGAAAGCTTTAGCACCGCCTGAGTTGGGATTAGCCAATGACGCGGGAACAAAATTATCTACGGCCTTAGCCACATTTACATCATTAGGAATCTTGGTTTTAAAAATTTTGGCGCTGCTGAAGTCTGCTGCGACCCGATCCATCACTTTTTGGTAATAGCGACTCAGGGTAAACCCTGCTGACATGCTAAATACAATACCTAACAGTTGAATATTAACTGAATTATCTTCTCGGTAAACTTCACGCAGTCGCTCAATCCGTCTTTCTAGTAGTTGAATACCCACCACAGAAAGAGGTTCGGGTCTTGCGGGCATGAGGTAATAATCGCTGGCAACAAGGCTGCTGCGTGTAATGAGGTTATATCCTGGAGCGCAATCGAGAATGATAAAATCGTAGCTTTTCATCGCCGAGGCAAGAATCCCTTTGATTAAGGTCTGCTCGAACTTGCTCCAAGTCTGCTGAAAAGTCTGCTTTTCTTCGTATAAAAGCGATCGGTTATACAACATTTCGGAAACCAGAAATTCATCGTACAGATCAATATCGCCCACTAATAGATCGAGCCCTTGAACTTTGCAGACATGAGGAATTACTAAATCTTTGATTTGGTAGATTTTTTCCTCAGGATCGTTAATCTGCACGCCATAGTGAGAGATTGCCTGACTGACCAAACTCCGCAATGTGCGATTTTCTTTGCGGCACTTGGCAAACTCTGCGGGTGAAATCATGCTTAGGGTAGCGCTGATCTGTGTATCTAAATCGACGACTAAAACCTTTTTGCGATGAATTTTAGCCAAGCAGGTGGCAATATTGACAGTTAAGGTGGTTTTACCGACTCCACCCTTCATATTTACTGTTGCTATTACTTTTGCCATTATTTCAATATCCACAAAATACAGTTTGAATAAGACGAGGCTTTCTGAGTCGTTTATCCTAAATCATTTTAAGTTAGTTAACAATACACCATTGAGCTGCTTGACTATCAGTAAAAAAAGCGTTTATTTCCTTACCTAACTAATAACAAAGCTGAAAATGGCTACGCCATTTTCAGCTTTGTTATTAGGCTCTTGCGGATAAAAAATGTCCCACCAAAGTTATCTAGCTTCGACTACGCTCAGCTAACGTTGGCTGAGCGTAGTCGAAGCCACAGGTACTTTAATTAATAGCAAGTCCCTAAGCTTCTCTAGGTTAGCTACTTAACGTGAGTTCGGGATAATTTGAAACGGTCTTTGAGGAAGGGTTTGCATAGCAAACCCTTCCTCAAAGCGCAAAAGTAAAAGCCTTGCTTAGCAAGGCTTTTACTTTTGCGCTTTGAAAATTTGCCAGCCTCACCCGAACTGACGTTAATTAGCTAGCAGCATTAGATTCGCGACGGACGGAAACATTAGCTTTGGGTTCGCCTTTGATTTTGGAAACTACGGAATTCCAGCCAAACTTGGTCAAAGCAACCAACCAGTTGCCTTCTAGCTCGCGAAACATCGCCATATTCATATGGAATGAAGCATTAGCTTCATCAACAATGCGTTCGGCCGTAGCGGCATCTACAGGCAAAGTATCGAGGGCTTCACGGTAGCGTTTTTTGAATTCACCATGATTGCGAATATCGTTGAACTCATAGAAAGCAGTCCCATTGCCATCTTGTAAGCCCATGGATTCCTTCGCGATTTTCTTGAGAATCTGACCACCAGACAGATCGCCCATATAGCGGGTATAGGCATGAGCGACTAGCAACACGGGATCGTTAGCCGAAATCTCGCGAATACGCGCAAGGTACTTTTCGCAAGCAGGTGTAGGCTTGAACTCTTCGCGCCAGTTGGAGCCGAAGTAAAATAGCATGTCAAGTTCAAGGCTCTTTTCGCGCCACAATTCGCGGTAGTAGAGTTTGCTGAGTACGGGATCGTTTTTGTGGTTTTCAAACTCTTCTTCGATCGCCTTATAAACGAAGTAAAGGTTGCCGACGAGTCTGCTATAGGCGGTCTTATTAACTACACCCTTCAAAAAGCATTTAATAAAATCCGTACTCTCAGCCGCAGAATGAGATTTTTGTGTGCCGACACGCAAAAGTGTTGCTAAACCTTGACTCATGGGTTCTCCTAAACTTTTTTAATTAAAAATGGGATCGTCATTATGGCTAGACAAGGTTTTGTACCTCCTAGCCTAAATTTAAAATTAGTAGTAAAAACAGCAATAAAAGAAATTATCGAACTATATGCTGGGATAGACTAGTTAAGCTAATCAAGATAATTATGTGGTAGTCAAAAGCAGCGATCGCGGCTGTAGGCTTAAATCATCAGCATTTGACATAAGTTTCAATTATATAAGTCAAACCATAGAAAAATTTCTAGTCTGTAACAAATTTTCATCTACCATCACACCCATATAATGTAGTCAGCATCTCCTAATTTGGATCGGGTATTAAAGCCGATCGCTTTAAATTAGAATTTAGTCAAGCTAGCTTGAAGAGGTAATAAATTTTGGTTTTAAGCGGATACGAATACCTACTGGTATTCATCATCGTTTGTACATTAGTGCCGTTGTCGGGACTAGCATTATCAGCTCTGTTAAGCCCAAAACAGTCAGGAGCAGCAGGTCGTACCACTTACGAATCTGGATGCGAACCTATTGGGGGAGCATGGATACAGTTTAATATTCGTTATTATATGTTCGCGCTTGCCTTCGTTATCTTTGACGTAGAAACGGTATTTTTATACCCTTGGGCGATCGCCTTTAGCAAACTAGGTTTACTTGCCTTTGTTGAAGCATTAATTTTTATTAGCATTCTCGTATTAGGTCTAGTCTACGCTTGGAGAAAAGGAGCCTTAGAATGGTCATGAAATCCGAAAACGTTGGTCTGGACTTTACCATTGAAGAACAGACCCAACGCCTCATCAATCCAGCCTCAACGCCACAAGTCACCCAAGACTTATCTAATAATGTGGTCTTGACCACTCTCAATGACCTTTATAACTGGTCGAGAATGTCTAGCCTCTGGCCAATGCTCTACGGCACGAGCTGTTGCTTCATCGAATTTGCTGCGATGATTGGCTCTAGATTTGACTTCGATCGCTTTGGACTGCTTCCCCGTTCGAGCCCCCGTCAAGCTGACTTGATTATCACTGCAGGTACGGTCACCATGAAGATGGCTCCTGCATTGGTAAGACTCTACGAGCAAATGCAAGAACCCAAGTATGTAATTGCCATGGGCGCTTGCACGATTACAGGTGGAATGTTCAGTAGCGACTCTTACACCACAGTACGCGGCGTTGATAAGTTAATTCCTGTGGATGTCTATATCCCTGGTTGCCCTCCTCGTCCTGAAGCAATCATGGATGCCATCATCAAGCTGCGTAAGAAGATTGGTACAGAAGGTTTTCAAGAAAGAGCTAACCTCAATCGCACCCACCGTTACTATGCTGTCAAGCATGAAATGAAGGTTGTTAACCCAATCCTCACAGGACAATACTTAGAAATGCCCAGTCGGATTGCTCCACCCAAGGAATTGGTCGAATCTGGCATTCCTTTACCTGCATTACAAATGGCTCAGAAGGAGGTAGAAACCGTTGGCAGATAATGAAACTAATAGTTCAGAGCAAGCAGCATTAGCTATAACGGAAGTAACCGCTCCCGTTTCGGAATGGCTGACTAATAATGGCTTTGAGCATGAATTTTTGGGATTAGATAAGCAAGGCGTACCCATCCTCAAAATCGATCGCCAATTTTTACTTCCTTTCTCGACGGCTCTCTATGCCTATGGCTTTAACTACTTGATGATGCAATGTGGTTATGATGCTGGGGCAGGCGATAGCCTCGTAAGTGTTTACCATTTAGGTAAACTCAGCGATGAGGGGATTAATAAAAGCGATCGCCTTGAGGAAGTCCGCGTCAAGGTATTTCTCCCGCGCACCGATCCGCGCTGTCCGTCGGTCTACTGGATCTGGAAAACCGCCGATTGGCAAGAGCGTGAAACCTTCGATATGTATGGCATCATCTACGAAGGACATCCCAATCTCAAACGCATTCTCATGCCCGAAGACTGGATTGGCTATCCGATGCGCAAGGATTACGTCACGCCAGACTTTTACGAGTTACAAGACGCATATTAAAAAGAAAGCACCCAATGGGTGCTTTCTTTTTAATATGTGA
>NZ_LIRE01000487.1 GCF_001402795.1 Pseudanabaena sp. 'Roaring Creek' | reverse complement strand
TAGGACATAAACCCCAAGAGTTGAGTGGCGGCGCTTCGCGCCGCCACTCAACTCTTGGAGTTTGATTTGTCCTCATTCAAGTGACTGTAGCTATATAGTGCTTGGCGCAGCAACTCGAACCCAGACATTTAGGACAAAAATCAAACCCCAAAGAGAGTTGCCGCGCTCCGCGCGGCAACTCTCTTTGGGGTTTGATGTCCTGATACAGTTGGCGGCAGCTATACAAGCCTAAAAAAAGATAAGGAGTTGGGTACGAAATCCCCAAATCCTTATCTTTTTAAGATGAAATCTTAATTTCTATCTACTGACTGAAGCTAAGAATGCCATTGGATCGACCGCACTACCACCATTAGGACGGATCTCAAAGTGGAGGTGGGGACCAGTACTAAATCCAGTGCTACCCATAGCAGCAATTAACTGACCTTGGCTAACGCTCTGTCCTTCTTTGACATGAATTTCGTTGAGGTGACCGTATCTGGTGATCGTGCCATCGGGATGACGAATATCAATCATATTGCCGTAACCACCATCACTCCAGCCCGCGTAATCTACCACACCTGTAGAAGCAGCTAAAACTGGTGTACCAATGGGAGCAGCAATATCGATACCTTGGTGAACACGACCCCAGCGCCAGCCAAAACCAGATGTAATTACGCCATCGGCAGGCCAAATAAAGCCACTGGACAATCCGTAATCCTGTACATCGGGGAGGTAAGCACTAGCAGTTAGTTGTGGTAACTGGGGAGTCACACCCGAACGATCGCCTGGATTGGCGATCGCTGCACGGCTACTGTCAAAGTTGCGATCGGGATTTGGAGATGCGTTGAGATTTGCCGAAGCAATTTTTGCGGCTTCAATCTTACGAGCTTCTTCAGCTTTACGTGCCGCTTCTCTAATTTCAGCGTCGCGAACTTTAGCATTTAGCTGATCTACTTCCGATTCCAGCCTTTTAACTTCAAGGGAAGTCATTCTGGCTTCGGGATCGGGTAACAGAGCAACTTGATTGGGCTGAGCCGTTGTGGCAGTCTGTTGATCGACCGATGCCGATGCAGGCACTTTGGGGGCGAGGCTAGATGCGGCTACCCTTGTCGGAATTTGCACATTTGGCTCAGATGCAGGCTGAGATGATGGGGAGACAGGCTCGGCAGAGGTGTTAACACTTTGCTCGATCGCTCGGCTTGTCGGAATGCTGGGAGCCGATACTGCGGCTACGGGAGCAGTCTTTACACTCGGTTCGGCTACAGGCTGGTTGGGCGATTCCGCAGGAGTATTACGCAGACTAGTTTTTTGCTCGGTGAGCAAGGATGTTGGTATTTGGGGAACCGACAAAGCTGCGGCAATTCTGGCAGGAAGCTGTACTTTAGGCTCAGCTACTGGCTGAGACGAATTAGCTTCGAGGGGGATCGAGCGATTGGCGCTGTACTGTTCGGCAGCACTTGCCGTAGGAATCGATGGTGTAGAAATCGATCTTGCGGGTAAATTAAGCGCCGTTGGAGATAAATTAGGATTTTTATTGTTATTAGGAGCACCTAACTCACCCAATAGCCGATCAGGAGCAAATGGGAATAGCGCTACAGCTACCTTGGTAACTGGTTCGCTGGCAATCGGTAAATTGGGATTAACAGGCGTAGGCTTGAGTTGCAAGTTAGATGATTGCTCTTGTACGGGAGCGCTAGGGAGGTTCGCTGAGGCTTCTGTCCCCGTTAATTGCATCAAGCCATCCCAAGTCAATCCGCGATTAGCAGCGGCAATCTTGGTTGTTGATTTCGGTAGCACCATGGGAGTAGCCGCAGAAACCCTAAGCTGATCGACTTCTCTTGGCAAGCTACGTGAAGATGTCGTATCTAGGTTTCTAGTTGTTTCAGACAGGGTGGCTACAGGGGGCGGCACTTGCTTGCTTGGCTTTTCATTAATAGAAGCGGCAACTGTTTGAACAGGAGGCAGGTTTCGCTCTTGAGGGAGATTTAACTCTTGATTTAATTCTAACCATTGAGGATTTTCTAGCTTATTAGCCTCAATAATTGCCTTTTGGTTGATCCCATACCGACGAGCAATGGTTTCAATCGTATCGCCGTTTTGAACCTTGTAGGCAACGTACTTAGGTTGCTTGGAAATCTCATTTTCCGCAACATTAGCCTTAGTGCTGGTGCTAGCTAAGGTCGCAGTCGCTTTTTTGCCTTCTAAAGCTTGCAAACGCTGCATTAAGCGTTCTTTCTCGGCTAATAACTGCCGCTTAACATGACCTTCCTTAACTTGCATTAAAGTAGCGACATTACCAGGGATCACTAGAGGCTGATCGATCGCTAAAAAGTCACCAGAAGCGAGGGAGGTAAACTTAACAATTTCGCTCTTAGGAACGTTGTAATAGTTGGAAATAGCTTCGAGGGTATCGCCTGGCTTAACCTTGTGAACTAAACCATTCACAGGCGGAATCAATAACTTTGTTCCAGGCTGTAACTCGGTATTGGCACTTATGTTATTGGATGCTGCGATCGCTGCTGCATCAACTTGATAAACCTGCGTCAATTTCCAGAGGGTTTCATCTTCACGCACCTCGTGGACAATTACGCCTTGAGAGTTATCCCATGTGCCTGAAGCGATCGCGCTTCGCGCCATCTCATACTTACGATCTTGGTTTTGCGCCATCACATCCGTCAAGGTTCGTGATGAAGTCGCAACTGGCGTTACCTTAAGATTATTATTCGCTGTTTGTTGGTTGATCAACACCCCCACGGTTCCCGCAGATAAGGCAAGCCCTAAAACTGCTAGCGAACGACGAACTTTCAAAGAGGATATCTTTTCGCCCAATGTCAGGGAAACATTAGTCGTCAGATCCTCGTCTTTGGAAGATATCTTTTTCAAAAAACTGCCTCCTCTAAAATCTAGCTTTGCCCCTGATAAATCAAGTGTGAGAATAAAGCGAGCTAAATAATTAAGCTTTTTAAGTTAGCAAAATCATTAACTCAGCAAGGAGCGATTACACATCATAAGTTACCTTGATCTTTTCCTTAAAACAAGTTCATCACGAACAGTTAAAAATTCGATTTTGTGCATCAAAACTCCTTGGATAGACAAACGCATATTCTAAGTTAGTTTGTCAAGCCCCAGTTTGGTAAAGTAATCTTGCAAAATCTATAAAAAAATAGTTTGTACTTAACTATGCCTAAAGATAGTTTTTGGCAAAACCATTGCTCCCCCCAGAGCGACTTTTTTGAGTCTACAAAATGATTTTACTTAATCAAGAATCTTAAGGTATCTCTCATCTCGATAGATGGCAAGAGCAGTTATTAGAGTTTTTCATTGAGCTTATCTTTAAATATCTCATTCTTACGCTTATTTACTACGTTTATTGATTTAAATTGATTTTTCTTTTGTGTAACCTTTTTTTAACAATCTACGACAAAAAACTTTACCGAACAATTTCCGAGTAAGAGTCAATACCTAAATTGCTGAAGGCTTAATTTGCTCCCTAAAGGCTTAGCTTGCCCTTTACTTGATAAGTAGCTAAGAGCATAGGTATAGCCAAATAGGACAAAAACAAAACCCAGAAGAGTGTTGCGGCGCTTCGCGCCGCAACACTCTTCTGGGTTTTGTTTTTGTCCTAACATAACTGACTACTGCTAAAAGCCAAAAACAGAGAGAATACTGCCCGCTAATCGGGCAGTATTCTCTCTGTTTTTGGCTTTTAATTATTCGGAACTACATTAACGATCGCGATCGCAGGATGTATGGATAATTACATTGGGTACAGGAATAGCTTAAAATTACTTTAAAAATGCCTTAAAGAAGGAAATCACATTTGGAGATAGCAGCTTTCAGCAGCATAGCTAAGTCATAGGAAACTTGCCTGTATTAATAGGCTAGAAAAACTTTAATGTACTTGATATGCCCGAAATATGCCCGAAAATGTGATCTGGCTAATAGGTAAACTTTCAGAATCAGGATAGTCAACCCTAAATGTTGGATATCCTGATTCTGAAAGTCTACTTTTTAGCAATATCGGCTAATTTAAAGACTTTTTAGGAAAAGAAGATCTATGAGCATTGGATATCTCGCGCTGGTCTTACACGCTCACCTACCCTACGTTCGTCACCCCGAAAGTGACTATGTGCTTGAAGAAGAATGGTTGTATGAGGCGATTACTGAGACCTATATTCCCCTAATCAAAGTCTATGAGGGACTCAGGCGAGATGGCATTGATTTCAAAATGACCATGAGTATGACACCACCATTGGTATCTATGCTCCGCGATCCTCTTCTGCAAGAACGCTATGACAAACACCTCGCCCTCCTACAGCAATTGGTAGAACTTGAAGTCATTCATAACGAACATAATGGTCATGTTAAGTATCTTGCGGAGTACTATGTCAAAGAATTTGCGGAAACTCGCGAAATTTGGGAAAAATATAGTGGCGATCTCATAACTGCGTTTAAGCAATTTCAAGACACCAATAATCTGGAGATTATTACCTGTGGGGCGACTCACGGCTATCTGCCATTAATGAAAATGTATCCAGAGGCAGTTTGGGCGCAGCTAGAGGTTGCCGTTGAACATTACACCAACGAATTTGGGCGGGCTCCGAATGGAATTTGGTTGCCAGAATGCGCCTATTACGACGGATTAGAGCGAATGCTTGCCGATGTGGGCTTACGCTATTTCCTTACCGATGGGCATGGAATTTTATATGGTCAACCCCGCCCTAGATTTGGAACCTACGCCCCTGTTTTTACGGAGACAGGAGTTGCCGCCTTTGCGCGTGACCACGAGTCCTCGCAGCAAGTATGGTCATCGAAGGTTGGCTACCCAGGTAATCCCGTTTATCGTGAATTTTATAAGGATTTAGGATGGGAAGCTGACTATGAATATATCAAGCCGTTCATCATGCCTAACGGTCAGCGAAAAAATACAGGGGTCAAGTATCACCGCATTACAGGTAGTGATTTTGGCTTAGATGCAAAACAACTTTACGATCCCTACTGGGCGAAGGAGAAAGCAGCCGAACATGCGGCTAACTTTATGCAAAATCGCGAGCGGCAGGTTGGCTATCTCCATGAAATGATGGGTCGCCCTCCGTTGGTAGTATCTCCCTATGACGCAGAGTTATTCGGACATTGGTGGTATGAAGGTCCTTGGTTTATCGATTTCTTGATTCGTAAGTCCTATTACGACCAAACCACCTACGAAATGACCCATTTGGCAGATTATCTGCGCAATAATCCGACCCAGCAGGTATCGCGTCCCGCCCAATCTAGTTGGGGTTACAAAGGTTTCCACGAATATTGGCTAAATGAGACTAATGCTTGGGTCTATCAACATTTGCATAAAGGTGCGGAGCGGATGATTCATTTGTCCTATCGCGAACCTGCCGATGATTTAGAATGGCGAGCCCTCAATCAAGCCGCAAGGGAGCTACTTTTAGCTCAATCCTCTGACTGGGCGTTTATCATGCGTACGGGCACTATGGTTCCCTATGCAGTAAGAAGGACGCGATCGCACTTAATGCGATTGGAGAAATTATTTGATGATATTGAGGCTGGCAAGATTGACTCTGGATGGCTGGAAAAGATTGAATATATTGACAATATCTTTCCCGATATCAATTACAGAACCTACCGTCCACTGACGGCTGGCTAAGCGCGATCTGTATGTTTTTATAGCCAAGCCC
>NZ_LIRE01000759.1 GCF_001402795.1 Pseudanabaena sp. 'Roaring Creek' | reverse complement strand
AATATAAAACCATAAAACCTGCGGCGCACACTGCGTGTGCGCCGCAGGTTTTATGGTTTTATATTGATTATTTCTGATTGCCAAAAATACCGCCTAAAATATCGCCAATCCCACCTTTAGAGGCATTGCCTAGCTGCTTTTCCTTAAGTTTTTCAAGGACTTCCCGCTCTTCGCTGCCAATTTTAGTAGGAATATCGATCTTGATTCTAATTAAATGATCGCCTCGGGCAACGGGATTACCAAGTTTGGGTACGCCCAATCCTTCTAAGGTCAAGACTGTATCAGGTTGAGTACCTGCGGGGATAGTTAGCGGTTTCTTGCCATCTACCGTGTTAATCGCAATTTTGTCACCAAGAATCGCTTGCAAATAGCTAATCTTGATTTCCGACAAAACATTTATGCCTTCCCGCTCAAACTCGTTATCTGTCTGCACAAACAGATAAACGTAAAGATCGCCTGCGGGACCACCACGTTGACCAGCGTCACCTTCGTTGGACACTCTTAGCCTCGTACCACTGTCCACGCCCGCAGGAATCGTAATTTTTAGTTTTTTGGTAACCTGATTCAGTCCGAGCCCATTGCAGCTTTCGCACTTATCTTCGATCGTTTGTCCAGTGCCGTTACAGGTGGGACAGGTCGAAACTTGGGTAAAACTACCAAAGGGGGTGCGGGTAGCACGACGAACTTGCCCAGTGCCACTACAGGTTCCACAGGTACGCGGTCTCGTTCCTGCCTTTGCACCAGAACCGCTACAAGTACCGCAGGTTTCTAGGTGAGATATCTTGATTTGTTTCTCACCACCAAAAACCGCTTCACGGAATTCTAGTTTGAGATCGAAGCGTAGATCTTCTCCGCGTGAGGGACCGCTCCGACGACGGGCTTGTTGTTGACCTGTATTAGAAAAGCCACTAAAGAAGCTTTCAAAGATATCGGCAAATCCGCCCATATCGCCCATATCAGGTGAGCCACCGCCGCTGGATACACCAGCTTCGCCAAAGCGATCATATCTCGCACGAGTTTCTGGTTCTGAGAGAACCTCATAAGCTCGGTTAATTTCTTTAAATCGCTCATCTGCCCCCGCTTCTTTGTTGACATCGGGGTGATATTTTCGAGCTAAACGTCGATATGCTCGTTTGATTTCCTCTTTGTCAGTACTGCGATCGACTCCAAGGATTTCGTAATAATCACGCGCCATAGGGGGTTTCTCTGTCGCCTAAAGGATTCATGGACAATTATTTTAATTTAACCTAGCACCGATTGGATGCTTATGGGTATTCGTAGAGAGTACGTTTTACCGCACATGGTTTGATTTGGCTTTTAGCTTTTAGCTTTTGGCTTTTAGCTTTTTGGCTTTTAGCTTTTGGAATACTATGGTTTAGTTTTTACACTTACATTTCCTTGGTTTACCAAGGTTTGACAAGCGAGACGGTAATTTTTGGGTTTGTTTTTTAGCTTCTTTTCTTCAAATTCTGTCCTCGGCGATAGGTTTTCCAACCCTTCGACAATCTCGACAGTACAGGTGGCACATTGTCCATAACCGTTACAGTTAGTGAGCTTCGCAACAAATTTATAGATATCAATGTTGTTTTCGAGAGCTTTGATCCGAAGGTTTGCCCCATCCATCGCGATCGCTTCTTTGCCTTCATTCACAAACGTAATGTTTGCCATAGCTGAGTATTAATTATTTGTTAATTTTTATTACTTACTTATTATCCGATCGAATGACTAAAATCTGGAGAAATTTTTAAAAGGATTACCCTATAGCACTTTAAAAAATTCCTTTGCATTGGATTGAAGCGCAAAGCGCTGTAAAATTGATTTATATGGCTACAATTCTCTCCCATTCAAACATTGACTCTCTTTCTCACGATTTACATCGGTTGGTAGACAATCTCGAATCGGTCGAGCATGGGCAGTTAATTTACAGTGCTTTACAGACGATCGTCGAACTGAGTCAGATTGATGCTGAACGATTAGATTGGAAAATTTTGGCGGGTTCTTTGCAGGATATGCATCGGGCGATCGCCATGTTTTATCCGCATCGATTTAACCGTAAAGTTAGTATTTTTGGTTCGGCACGAACCAGTGAGGATGCACCTGAATACAAACAGGCCTTTGAGTTTGCTGAGAAAATTACCAAACAGGGATTTATGGTAATTACGGGGGCTGGGGGTGGCATCATGGCAGCAGGTAATGAGGGGGCGGGTAATAATTCCTTTGGGTTGAATATTAGTTTGCCCTTCGAGCAATCGAGTAATGGATTTGTCTCGGAGGATGCAAGGTTGGTGAGATTTCGCTATTTCTTTACGCGAAAGTTATATTTTGTCAAAGAAAGCGATGCGATCGCTATTTTTCCTGGAGGCTTTGGGACACAGGATGAATTTTTTGAATGCTTGACCCTCTGTCAAACGGGACGGACAATGCCGCGCCCCATCGTATTGTTAGACAAAGAGGGTGGTGATTACTGGCATCAGTGGCATATTTTTGTGCAAGACCAGTTAATCGAGCGGGGGTTAATTGCTACAGAGGATTGCAGTCTCTATAAAATCACCAATGATGTCGATGAGGCTTGCCAATTTATCGCGTTATTTTATAGCGTTTATCATTCCTGTCGATGGGTGGGCGATATCTTGGTGGTGCGTTTGCGGCAAGAAATTACGGATGCCCATTTAGATCGGCTTAACGATCTCTTTGGCGATATTTTGCTCAAGGGGAAAATTGAGCGCAGTCAAGCTTTACCCATGGAATTCAATGAACCGCATATCACCGATCTACCGCGCTTGATCATGTATTTCAATCAACATGATTTTGGGCGGTTGTACCAGTTGATCGCCGCAATTAACGATACCTGCGATCCCAGTAATCCGATGGTTTGCCATCCCGAACAACGTTAAAATCAAACCCAATAGAGAGTTGCGGCGCGAAGCGCCGCAACTCTCTATTGGGTTTGATTTTTGTCCTAAGATTACTGACTATAGCTATAAATATAAAACCCAACAACCTGTGGCGTACGCTGCGCGTACGCCACAGGTTGTTGGGTTTTAATTATGCTCAGTTACTTAGCTCAAACCCAAAAGATCAGCGCTGGCGCTGATCTTTTGGGTTTGAGTCACGAACCGAGCAAAAATTCATTCACCACTGTCCAATCGCTCGTATGGGCGACTTTGCTCCTTGCCATAATGTAGTCCGCGAGATAAGCCGCATCTCTAGCAATTCCTGAGAATCTACCCGAACCCCATGTATAGAGCCAAGGCAGACCTAAAAAGTAGAGACCTCTTACTTCAGTAACGCCGCGATCGTGGGCAGGGTAGCCCTTGCCATCAAATACGGGAATTTCGAGCCAACTGAAATCTGATTGGAAGCCAGTACACCAAATTACGGTTGTAATATTTGCTATATCGAGATCGAGCATTGGATCGGCATCACCAGCAGGTTGCCAAACGGGGTAATAGGGTGGTTCGGTGGGAGCAGCGATCTCATTGGTTTCGATGAAATTATCAATGGTTTTCTTGATGCTTTCATAGACTGCATCTGCGCCATCAAGATTTTGTTTGAGGTCGTTAAGGAACTCTAATTTATTACTAGAGATACTTTTTAAGCGACCATGCAGTTCCATTCCCTCAAGGGCGAATCGGCGCAGATCGATCTCGCGTCCGCCATCGCGCCCCGTAAGGTAATGGTTAGCTTTGTTGCGTACCTTCTCTTTTTGAGGATGCCGATCGATAGACAATTCGTAGTAGCCCATCATATCTAGCCATTCCACTGCATCTTTGCCTCGGTAACGACGCGGCGATCGCGGCGCACTGCCAACGGATAGATGGACTTTGCGTCCTGCAAGGTGCAAGTCTTCGGCAATTTGGCAGCCTGATTGACCAGTGCCAATTACTAATACTGAGCCATCGGGAAGGGATTCGGGATTTTTGTATCTTGAGGAATGTACCTGCAAAATGCCATCGGGTAAGCGTTCGGCGATCTTGGGAATCTTGGGTTGGTGATAGGCTCCGATCGCAACTACGACTTGATCGGCGGTATATTCACCGATACTAGTAGTTACTGTGAATATACCGCGATCGCTGCGGCGCAAATTCAGGACTTCCACACCTTCTTTAATGGGTGGATTAAAGGAACTTGCGTAGCCTTCAATGTATCGTACAATCTCATCTCTTTTGATAAAACCTTCGGGGTCATTGCCCTGATAAGGATAGCCAGGAAGCTGACATTGCCAATTGGGAGTTACCAAGCAAAAGGAATCCCAACGCTGCGATCGCCATGCATTTGCAATTTTGTTTTTCTCAAAAATGATATGGTCTAAGCCTTTTTCCTTTAAGCAATAGCTCATAGATAGACCTGCTTGACCACCGCCAACAATTACAACGGGATAATGATTTGTCATTGGCTAATTTCTTCATCTTTGCTTAGAATGCATTGAGATTAAGTGCTAGCCAAAGCGAGATTTTGTATTCCTAACTACGGAATATGGAAGTCTATCGATAACGTTAGGAGTGAGAAATATCTGCGTAGTTGAGAAGCGATCGCTCTTTAAACCTATACCCAAATCAATAGCTCCCAAAATAATCATTCACTTCTTACATCTGTATCTTTTGGCAAGCTGGGAGTAGTCTTCAAGAAGTAAATAAGCGTCGCGCTATTTTCGATCGCGCTATTTTCGATCGCGAAATCATCCCCAAACAGGCTAGGATACTTATATACAGAGTAATCAGGAATTAACAATGGTAGAACGTCCTATCAAAAAAGCAGACCGTCAGCTAAAACCCGAAACTGAAGAAACTACACCTAGCGCTAGACAGTCTGATGACTCCGACAAAAAGCGTTCTACCCGTAGTGGCGGTCGAGATAAGAGAGATAAACGGGGTTCTAGAGACGAAGAGCCTAAAGCTCCCGTAAATCTCGCTTTGGTTAGAGGTCCGAAGCCCACCAAACCCCAACCAGTCGTGGAAGAAGTTACCGCAGAAGCGACAAGTAACGAAGAAACCGCTCCTGAAGAATCTTAAATCTACATCTCCTCACTGTAAAAAAGCGGCGCAAAGCGCCGCTTTTTTATTTAGAGCCAGTCAACAAGCCTTGAGTGGGGCTAAAAACTAAAGCTAATAAAAATAACATCAATACTGCCAAGACGATCGCTGGACCTGAAGGTAAATTTAAGTAATAACTGGCATACAATCCGATCGCACTGGCGATAACCCCTAGGCTCGCGCCCACAAAAATCATTTGATGTAGCTCTTTGACTAATAAATAGGCGGTGATTGCGGGACCGACTAGGAGCGATACCACCAACACGACACCCATCGTTTGCATACTGGCAATGATCGTCAGGGTTACTCCTGCCATCAATCCTAAATAAATGAGGTTCACAGGGAGCCCTAGAGCTTGTGCCCCAGTGCGATCGAAAGTGTAAAACAGCAATTGTTTATAAAACATGGCGATCGCTGTTAGGACGATCGCGGCAATCACCCCTGCCCTGATCGTATCTGTTTGGGAAACGCTAAGAATATCGCCAAAGAGAAATCCATGCAGATCGATTTTAATTTTTAGTAGAGAAATTAATAAAATACCGATCGCGAAAAAACTCGAAGAAGTTAGCGCCATAGCCGCATCGACCTTGACGCGAGTTTGCGATCGCAACCAAGCAATTAAAAATGCGCTACTGATGCCCGACATAAATGCGCCGATCGCCACATCGATCCGCCAGAAAAAGGCGATCGCCATCCCTGGCATGACCGTATGGGTCATCACATCCCCCAGCAAAGCCATGCGCTGCACGATCAAAAAGCAACCGATCGCAGGACAGATAATTCCTGCTAAACCACCTGCAATTAAGGCGTTTCTCATGAATTCTAGTGCTAATGGTTCGGAGAGCCACTGCCAGACTGGGATTTGGGCAATTTGCATAAATAGATCGATAAGGCGAGGGGGATTTGTATGGGCAAGGAGTTCAGCATAGTTGAAAATCGAAACTAGTGAGCGTAGCAGGCAGTACGCTCTTGTGGGGTTTAAGTTTAATTCTTAGCTATTTAGAACCAAAAGCAGCGATCCATTTGTGCTGAATGGCAGTTTCGAGAATATTTTGCACGATCGCGAACCATACAATATTTTCCAACAATAAAATCGCGATCGCTAAAGTAATTTGCATTAGGGGTAATGGCATCAGCCATGACAATTCGCGCTCAATGGTGGCAAAACTCCGAATGCAGGCAAAGGCTAAAATTGCTCCTGACTTGAGATGGGAGTTGCGATCGTGCCGCACAATGTAGCGATAGGTGACTGCAAATAAAAAACCCGCAAAGCCCATCATACTTAACTTGATTGCTAATAATAAGGGACGAGCCAACGCAAAGCTGTCAATTAGGTGTATTGGGGAGTTGGTCAAGACTGGTTGCAAGGTTTGCGCAAGCAAATGGTGGAGAATGGCGATCGCAAAAAATGCGAAAATGCTCGCGATCGCTCCCAGAAAACCAGCTTTAAAGGATTCGATGCGATCGGTTATTGATAGATGTTCGGATGCGGTGGTAATAAGAGGAGAAGATTGCACGCTCGTTAACTATTTTTAGGGCTACAGCAATCCTACATGAGTTCAGAAGCAATACAATAACCTCCGAGATCGCAAATTAGCTAGCGCTAAATAGGTAAGGATGGGCGGCGCTTCGCGCCGCCCATCCTTACCTATTTAGCTGTCGCCAAGTGTACTAGGACATAAAACCCAAGAATTAATTGGCGGCGCGAAGCGCCGCCAATTAATTCTTGGGTTTTGATTTGTCCTAATTTAAATGACTGTAGCTATAAATCCTTTCCTTTTTAACGTCAGTTCGGGTTAAGCTGATAAGTTTTAAAAGTCTAAAAGTGAAAGCCTTGCTAAGCAAGGCTTTCACTTTTAGGCTTTAAGAAAGGATTTGCTATTCAAACCCTTTCTTAAAGCCCGTTTCAAATTATCCCGAACTCACGTTATAGCTACCGCCAGTCTTATTAGGACAAAATTAAAACCCAAAATCATGTTGTCGCGCTCCGCGCGACAACATGATTTTGGGTTTTATGTCCTGATACAGTTGGCGGTAGCTATA
>NZ_LIRE01000486.1 GCF_001402795.1 Pseudanabaena sp. 'Roaring Creek' | reverse complement strand
GCCGCTGATCCATCGGCAACACAGGCAGATAAAGATAAAGCTGCCGCCGCTGCCGCCGCCGCTGCTCAGGCTGCTGCCGATGCCAAAGATCCAACCAAAGCCCCAGATAAACCCAAAGATCCTGCATTAACATTTACAAAAACAAATTTCCTAGCTTATGCCGTAAGCGCTCAAGGATTTGGGAATAAATTCCCATTTGGAATGTTTGCACCCCTTCCTACAGGTAGTACTCAGATGTCATGTCCAATCGTTAAAAGCTGGGGAACCACTGTAGAACTATGTTTTATCAGGGATATTATCCGAGTAATTAAATGGATTATCTGGACTAACTTTGCAATTACCTGTTTTTTAAACCTATGAGTTTCTTAGCAGACTGGTGGTTTGCCACATTTTCTTTAATATTTTTTCTCGTATTAGCTGCCATCCTCGATCCGACAGGTGCGGTTAATACTTTTATGATCATGCTAATCGACTTGGTAAAAGGAGTATTGCCAGATACCCCCAAAGACATGACCATAGCCTCTTGGGTAACATCATTTCAGTCATCCTTTCCTATGGTTGGAGGTGAAATACTTGTAGAGGTCATCAACGGTATTCTCGGCATGATCGGGCTATTAATGATATTTAAAATTTGGAAATTACTTCCTTTTGTATAAATAGCTAAACGGTTTCAAACTATGCGTTTTTCACCTATTAGATTGATATTTCCTCTTTTTGTTTATCGCATTTATTTTATTTCTCGCAATATTTTTCTTTATTTTTGGACTTTCCCAGAATATGTTCGGGAATATTTCAAGCCTTATGTACCGCGATCTTCCTCTGATTGTCTTTGTGGTAACTTTGACCACTGCCCTAATAAGGTATTCCCTAGCTGGTGCATTGATGAAAAATGTAGATGGTATAACGATTAATTAAAAAATTAATGGCAGAGCTGCAAGTACCTAACCTCACAGCAATTATTGGAGAATTTGGTTCTGGTAAATCACTCTACTCCTTAGAGCTAGGGCTTTACCTAGCCAATAAATACCATAAGAGAATTGCAACTAACATGCTTCTGGACTATGAAGCACTTGTTATCTATTGCCGATCACAAAATTTTAACTGGTTAGTTGAACATCGCCCTTTTTACTACTACGGCGATTTAGAGCCATCATCCTTATTAGATTTTCGTAACTCTGTGGTTATCTGCGACGAGGCTGGTAGTCTCTTTCATGCCAGATTTTGGAAAAGCACTTCAAAGGATTTTCTTATCAAACTTGCCCAGCTTCGTAAGTTGAACATCCATCTCATACTTACATATCAGTATGTCGAGCAGATAGATAAAACCTTTAGGGAGCAGACACAGCATTTTATTTTTTGCTATGCCGAGACAAAGTACTC
>NZ_LIRE01000485.1 GCF_001402795.1 Pseudanabaena sp. 'Roaring Creek' | reverse complement strand
TGGTTAATTTTGGCTGCTGCCGACTTACCATTTTTAGTGATTTGTTCTAGTTTTTGGCGTTCTTCTTCGGTTAATGTCACTTTGTATCGTTTTGCTGACATACCTTTTTCCTTACTATTTTCTGTCCCTTTATTTTACCCGCCAAATTATCTTTGACTGTCTACTAGGAAGCAATTCTAAAAGCTATTAATTCTCAAAGTAATGTTGCGTATCTCAAAGAAACAGATATTTTGTGGTATTGCTGGATGTGCAGTATTTCTCTTTCTGGGAAGTACGTATGGTAAATGGGAATTGCTAACTTTGCTACAAGGTAAGCAAGTTGACTCCCTTCTCCGCGCAAACTCAAACGAATGGATGCTGCCCCCACAGTTCTCCAAAGTGATTGAGTATAATGACCAACGAATTGTTGCATTTATGATTGAAACAGGTGGACAAGACATGTTGGTTGAGTTTCAAAAGAATTCACAGGGAGATTGGAAGCTGTCTCGTAGCGCTTGGTGTACTGTTGCGAATGGAACCCCAGGTTGCTTCTTCCCCTGGTATTCTCTCAGAGGATTGGGACAGGCGGTAACATATGGTTGTTCAAGAAAATGTTTTACCCCTTAAGCGGAAGCAGGATTTATCGGAGACTATTGCGATAGAGAATGGGTAGCTAACAATCCGCTTGTACACCGACCGCATTGAATATGAAAGATTGCTAGCGGCGTGTCAAACTAGGCATTATGCCAAATTGATAAGCCCGTCAAAAATGATTTGCTTCGTTGATGAGTACTGAGAAGTTATCGATGATTTGCCAAGGATAGGTAATTGTGAGATGATCGCCTAGAACTCACGCCTCACAGTATTAGCGATCGCCTTTTCTAGCACTTCCAAATAATCAAAGTTCTATTTTCCAATTCTGGATTTTAACCATCTTCTTGATCATTATCTGGCTCGTCTAGAAGTCCTAATCTCAGTAATTTTTTAGCAAGAGCGTATACGTCCTGCTTACTGCCATCCTTCCGCATCCCTAAAGATACAACCATTACAGTAACTTGAGATTGCTCGATCGCATAAATGATGCGATATCTTTGTCCAACAGCACGCACACTGTAATAACCATCTAGTTCACCAATTAATGGTTTCCCTTGTATTTCAGGAGATTCTTGGAGCTTGTCGATGCGATCGCTGATTTTTTGACGGATGCGGCGATCGCTGATTTCTTTCAATAACCTCAAAGCTGTAGGCTGAATGACGATACGATACATTACAAATCCAATTCTCGCTTAGCTGATTCCCAATCTATTCCCTGTGCTGATTTTGCCTCGGTAATCCCTTGACGCAAGTTAGTCATGAGGTTCACATCACCAAGTATTTCCAAGGTTTCGAGTATTGCTTCGTAATGTTGCCATGTCATCACAGCAAGGACAGGCTTGCCTCTGCGAGTAATTGCAAGTGTACCGCCTTGCTGGGTAAGTTTTTCAGGTAATGAAGTTAACTCGTGCCTTGCTTCAGTAATAGGAATATTGGACAACATTGTTTTTTAATCCATCTGTACATCTAAGTGTACATCTAAATACTGAACAGCGATCTCCTATCCTCATTTGTTTGGTTGTCAAATATAGCGATCGCCTAAAAATTACGACTCATAGTAATCGCGATCGCAATATCGCAAACCCTTTAGCGGATCGATAATTCAGGCGATCGCCCTTGACTTCAAGTATGAATCTATTGTTAAACTAGAGTCCCAAGATCTTTGGTAAATTGGCGATAGCTCGTTTAAATGCTTCGTTATTACCCAAACATCTAGATACAATCAACGCTCCTTCAATCTGGCCGATCGCATCTTCCGCATTACAGCGAGCGACTTTTGCATCTTGTCCTGCCTCAACTAGCACCTCTGCCAATGCATCGATCCACGCAGACAGAGTTTGCTGAAGTGCAGGTTGAAATAGAGGTTGGGCTTCCCCAAATGATAGAAGCTCTAGGAAGCAAGACGAACGACCGTTGTTGTAAAACAGATCGAGGGTTTTGCCCATGGCACGAATCCGATCTAAGGGTTTGCCCTTTCCTTGCAGGGGGGTTAATAAATTTGCTTCTAAATTTGCATAGAGGCGATCGAGGACAGTTGCTGCCATTTCCTCTTTACCCTTAGGGAAATAATGGTACAAACTCGCCCTACCCAGCCCAGTAGCTTCCGAAATCTTAGAAAGCGATGCGCCTTCATATCCATGATGGCGAAATACATCACTTAACTTAGCAATCACCGCATCTTTAGACATTTAATTCCCTCTCATTGATGATTAAAAGGCAAGCCCCTTTGATAATTTAATTCGGAGGCATATTTGCAAGCAAGCTTTTTGTCTAGGTTTAGCTATTGGCTTAGCAACACCTATTCACATATCATACCAAATGTTCGGTATGCAAAATCAAAGCCGAAGAAGAGAAGGTTAGCGCAAGCGCTAACCTTCTCTTCTTCGGCTTTGATTTTGCGGCTTGAGAGATCCCATCGTCAAAGCCCTGAATCCCCATTGCCATAAAAAATCAAAAAAATATTGACAGTATACCGATCGTTCGGTATTATAAATTGTGTTGAACGATCGGTACAAAAACAAATCTTAAGGTTACTTCCATGACTACTTACAACAATATCGCCATTGATGGTTTGAATATCTTTTATCGTGAAGCTGGTGCAAAGGAAAAACCTGCAATCGTCTTACTGCATGGATATCCCGCTTCTTCTCATATGTATCGGGATTTGATGAACGACTTGTCCGACCAATTTCATTTGATTGCTCCCGACTATCCAGGCTTTGGCAATAGCGAAACACCAGCGATCGACAAATTTGCCTATACCTTCGATCGCCTCGCTGAAATTACCGAACGCTTTCTTCAGGAGCTAGGATTAAATCGCTTCAGTCTTTACGTGCAGGATTACGGTGCGCCAGTCGGTTTTAGAATTGCATCTCGACATCCTGAATGGATTCAATCCCTGATCGTCCAGAATGGTAATGCCTACGAAGAGGGTTTGACTCCAGCTTGGCAAGCTTTTCGCGATCTGTGGAGCGATCGCAGCGAAGCAACAGAAGCGCCAGTGCGGGGATTTCTGGCGCGGGATACAACCGTATTCTTCTACACTGCTGGTACTAGATCGGCTGAGAATATCAACCCCGACAACTGGAATCTCGACCAAGCCTTTTTAGACCGTCCCGAAAACGCTGCTGCTCAAATGGAATTGTTTTACGACTATCGTGCCAACTTGGAGCGCTACCCTCAATGGCATGAATACTTCCGTACCCATCAACCGCCAACGCTGATCGTATGGGGTAAGAACGATCCGTTCTTTGGTTCGGAGGGAGCGATCGCCTTTCAACGGGATCTTCCGAATGCCGAGATCCACCTTCTCGATACGGGACATTTTGCGTTAGAAGAAGAAAGAGAAGCGATCGCATCCCATATCCGCCGATTTCTACCAGCCAATATTACACTTCAAGTATAGCTACAGTCACTGGAATTAGGACACATTAAAACCCAAGAATTAATTGGCGGCGCAAAGCGCCGCCAATTAATTCTTGGGTTTTGATGTTCTATTACACTTGGCGACAGCTATAAATAATGGTAATGATTTACTATACCCCAAAGC
>NZ_LIRE01000484.1 GCF_001402795.1 Pseudanabaena sp. 'Roaring Creek' | reverse complement strand
GTCACGGTGGTATTTGGCGATCGGCAAGTGGTCTATGATTATGCCGATCTTAATGAGATTGCTCTTGCGAGAGCGACGACGATCCATAAGGCGCAGGGCAGTGAGTATCCTGTGGTGATCATGCCTCTGTTTATGCAGCATTTTCTAATGCTCTCTCGCAATCTTTTCTATACTGGTTTAACTCGTGCGCGAAAGCTTGCCATTATTGTCGGTGAGTCGAAGGCGATCGGGTTGGCGGTCAAACAGGTCAGCGATCGGCAGAGATATACTTATCTAGCCAAACGTTTAGCAAAGTTTGCCAATCCTCAATCTTAAGTGATGACTCTAAGGAGCTTTTCAGACTAGTTGAATCACAAAACTTGGCGCTAACCGTCTTACACTATTGGTAAACCTAGCTAGAACTGATTTTATGTCATCCAATAGTTCGACTATGCTATCTACGATCGCGAATGGGGCTTTACGACGAGTACATCACATTGCTTTGAATGTGCGGGATATGCAAGCCTCCTGTGATTTTTATGGCAGCATTTTGGGACTGCATCAACTCATTGGTGAAGAAGTTCCCAGTACTCTAACCGATTTAGTAGCAGCAGGCAAAGTCGCCAATTTTAGAACTCCCGATGGCACAGTTCTCGATTTGTTTTGGGAACCAGAACTTACACCGCCCGATCTCGATCCGCAGAGGCAATTTACTCGTGCTAATCATCTAGCCTTTGATATTGCTCCTGAATTGTTTGAGCAAGCGGTGGCAGTATTGCGATCGCACCAAGTCCAAATTGAGGGTGAGCCTGTTACTCGTCCCACTGGTAGAGGCGTTTATTTTTATGACCCCGATGGATTTCTAATTGAAATACGCTGCGATCCTAGTTGACACAAAACTTACGAAGTAGTTCAGCATACTTCAAAAGCTTATGCCGAATGCTTCTCGGTCAGCATAAGCTTTTGATATTGAAGTGAGTTTTGTGTCAATAAATTTTTGCCAAGTCTCGTTGGGTTGCCAGATTTTATGTAAATCCGCGATCGCTTGTCCACGATCGCAATTGAGATGCAAGCGACGATAGAGATAGACAAAGGCAGAAACGCGCATATTCTTAGCACAATGGACAAAGATTTTTTGCTGTTGGCGTTGTTCCATTACTTGCAGAAATGTGTCTAAATCCGCTATCGTCGGGCTTTCCCAATTCACAGGAATGGCAATATATTCCATGCCCAACGATTGAACTAGTTTTGCTTCATTGGCGATCGCTCCTTCAGAAGTCGGTAAAGCCAGATTAATCACTGTTTCATAATCAGCATCAGCAATTGATCGGAACTGCTTGACAGTTGGCTGTCCTGCTGTCGCTAGTTTGTCTGAAATTTGCAGGAAGTTAATAATTTCTGATAGGCGATCGCTATTTTGGTTCATAAACAACTTAGTTCCCATCTCTGTCTTAGCTGAGAAAAATAGATACAGAACCAAAAGTATGATTCCTCCCAAAAGTTGTAGCCAAGCATAATTCATTACATTTGCAGTCAATGCTTTTTCGCTAACGATTAGTAGTCTATCAGTTTCTCAGATTTGATTATTGCAAACCTAAATCAGCAACGCCTAGTTTTTTGGGTATGGCAAGGGCGATCGCTATACAAAACTTGACGGTTGATTAAAACAAAACCTTAGCTAATAATCACTATTCTAATGTTCAGCAAATTAAAAGGAACTAGGTTCAAGTTGAAATCCTAAGCCAACTTGGGTAAAATGAGCATCTTCCGTCAAGATTCGATAGATGTCAAATTCTTGCATAATTAACATTGAGGTTAAGTCTGTGAAAGAGATTTGGGGTTTGTCGAGATACTTTATCCGCAACATTTGAGTTTGAGTAAAGCGAAATTCATCTATTTGGATTAGTTCAAATTGCTCTGTAGAAAATGCTTCAGATAGTTGGAGCATTGCTTGTTTGGCTTGAAAAGAGTTGAGTCGTTTAAAAAACAATGTGAATGTTTCATCTAGAACAAAGGTGCTGGTATAGATGGGTGTTCTTTCTGCAATTAAGGTTTGATAAAGATTTGCAACTTCTCTATGTCTGCGTTCTCCTGCATCGTTTAGAGTGAGCCATCCCCATGTATCGATGAATATGGCGTTACTCATAGAGGTCTTGATCAATTTGTTGGGCGAGATTGCCGTGATTGGTGGCTCCAATAAAGTTTACTAGGGGATCGAATGGTGCGGCAGTTGGGCTAGAGAGCTTTTTGGGTTGCAGTGTTTGGATAAATCGCAAAACTATCTGGATCTGCTGCTGGCTAAGTTTGCCGATCGCTTCTAAGATTTGTTGGTTTTGGTTTGTGGAATACATGGTGAGTCAATGCATCTATTTTTTTTCAGTGTAGCAAATTTTGAATGTTGCTGTTGCTTATCGTTTCTATTACAAAATATTTGTTAAGGAGCAAATTTTATCTTAAGTCCAAAACGGAATTATTTAATTATAATTTCATGCAAATGTTAGAATACTACATCTATCTCTTCTCTATAAAATCTTTGATGCATAACCTCATTACAAATATCATTATATTTTCCTCCTAACAAAATCTTTAATTCTTCATACTGGCTTAACGTAAAACCACATTCACAATTTAAAAACACAGGCTCGGTATATAAGCACCATAAGGGAGGATTACTAAAAACATCAAAATTAGGCTCAATAGGCGTTTTGGGGAGATACTTTAGCTTAAATGGCTGAAACACTCGATATGCAATAGTTTTAGTCTCGGAGGTCTTTGATGGCTGAAACACTCGTCATAAGGGCATCTCTAAAAGCAGGTATAGGCAGGACAAGGGATTTGAGGAATTGGAATAGACATATAGTACAATGATCAAGAGATAGAAGAGGTTAAAAAGCAATGCAGGATAGGCAGACAAATATTTTTGATTTTGAAAAATATGAAGTAAAACACAGCAGCTTTAAAAATTCACTATTAGAATTAAACAAAATTATAGACTGG
>NZ_LIRE01000483.1 GCF_001402795.1 Pseudanabaena sp. 'Roaring Creek' | reverse complement strand
TATAGTTGTTTTAAATAACTTGTAGACGGGCTTCGACTTCGCTCAGCCCTCGGTGTAAGCTAGCTGAGCGAAGTCGAAGCTGTAGTTTTTATTTGAATTATCTATAAAAACCAAACACAGTAAAGTTTTTAATTCCCAAAATGGCGTTGCCATTTTGGGAATTGGTATTAGCTCAAGGGACAATAGGCTATGCGAATCGCCACCTTGTCCCTTGGAGCTTATATCCTCGGTCATATACCCAAAGGCATCTTTAAAGCGATCGCATTGCAAGGTAGGCTAGTAATATTGTCTATAGCAAAAGGAAACCTCCCGTGCTTTTATCAAAAGGCTTTGAAGTAGAAATATACACCTCTACACCAACGGGGGATGTGGTGGGCTTTTCCGATCGCATTGTGGCAAATCTTCATGGGTTTGTCCGCGAACCAGATAGCCGCAACGTTGAATATATTACGCCACCCTTTCATAAATACGAGCCATTATTAATGGCTCTAGTAGAACCCCGTCAAAAATTACGCAGTTATTTGCGATCGCTTGGGGATTATACCCTTATGCCTGGAAGTACTCTGGCTTTAGGCGGGGTGGATCGCTTCTATCGTTCCGATCCTCAAAATCCTTACCATACCTATATCGAGGAAACCTATGGTACGGATGTAGTCACCGCAAGCATTCATATTAATGTTGGCATTGCCGATCTAGAGTTATTAATAGCCGCTTGCCGACTCATTCGCCTCGAAGCCCCACTATACCTCGCCCTTAGCGCCGCATCTCCCTTTCTCAACGGGAAAGCAACAGGATTTCATTCGTCCCGTTGGCAAATGTTTCCGAAAACGCCGAAATTAGTCCCCCTATTCCGAAGTCACCGCCACTTTGTGGAATGGACAGAACAACAATTAGAATTGGGCACAATGCAGAATGTCCGCCACCTCTGGTCGTCAGTACGTCCTAATGGCGATAATCGCCCTTACAATCTCAACCGTTTAGAATTAAGAATTTCCGATCTAGTCATCGACCCCGTCGCCTTACTATCTATCTCGGCTCTTTTAGAAATGCGCCTCAATCAGTTTCTGGAAGCTGGCATCGGTTCGTCGCTCGATCCCCTCGCGCCCCATGCGACCAAGTTCACACCCGATGAACTCGCAGATATCGCCGATCGCAATGAAGTTGCCACAGCGACTAGCAGCCTTGATGCAGTTTTGACGCATTGGCAAACAGGAGAACAAATTACTGCAAGAGAATGGATTTCTAACCAATACGAAGAACTGCGATCGCGTGCTAAAGATAACGGTGTATGGTGCTTCTTGTCACCCTTAAAAAAGATTCTCGAACAGGGTAATGAAGCCCAACGCTGGTTAGCTGCTTATCACAATGGGCTGAGTCCTCGCCAAATCATGACCGATGCGATCGCCTCTGCCGAACAAATGGATAAGGAATTAGCAGAAGCTTTGTTATTGTCCTAGAGAATAGAGAGTGCTTTGCGCTCTCTATTCTGTTTCCCAAAATCTCTCGCTCAGCATTATCTGCCAATCCCTTGAAAATTTCCATCGATCGGGAAATTCAACTTCTCGATATTCTTCACGCACAGTTTTGAGAGCAATTTCCCACGCATCAGCAAAACTCTCATCCCAACGAGTTTTGAGGCTGGGGACTTGTTTGAGCAAAACCTGAAGTTCATTACGTTGATTACGAATTGTGCGTTCCCAGCCATTGTAGTCGTAGGGAATATTGACATACAAACGCTTGAGTAGATTTTCTAACAATGTGATTAAACGACTAATTAATTCTTTTTTCTGCGAAATCCCCAAAGACTCTACCTCTCCAATCAAATTCTCCAAATCTAAATTTTCAAAATCATGCGCTCTGAGTTTGGCAACTGTTTCTTCTACCCAGAGTAAAATATCTTGTTCGTATAGTGAATTTACAACTTGTGTCATTGCTTTTACTCCAAAGTTTCTAATTCCAAGTTAATGCGTTTATACAAAACTGAAGTGGCGATCGCTACTTCAAAGGATGCTAGGGAAATAGCTGCATCGTTCTCATAGGCAGTGAATATCCAGCGATCGCCTTCTTTGTAAAAATGTTCGACATACTGGCGATCTTGAGAAATCAGCAAATATTCCTTAAAAGAGGGAATATTTCGATAGGATGCAAATTTGCCAATTCGGTCGTAGCTTGCAGTGGATGGCGATAGAATTTCGGCAATCAAAATCGGATTGACTAATGTATCTTTTCGTCCTTCTTGATATTCCAATGGCTCAGCTATAACCATCACATCAGGATATGTAGCTATTTTGCGATCGGGAATCCAAAGACGCTGATCGGTGACAAAAACTCGATAGGGACTTGGTAAAGCGAAATGTAACAGAGATAGTAAATTAACAACAAGGGTATTGTGTGTTGGTGTACCACCAGTCATCGGGTTGATTTCTCCATCAATGTATTCATTTCTAGTTTCCGAAAGAATTTCGCGATCGAAGTACTCTGTAAGAGAATATTTTTTTGTGAGAGTTAGCATAATTACCTTCTTAATTTGAGAGTATTGCGTAGAGGCGTTTCGCACCCCTACGCAATGGAATTTTAGGGAGATAAAACTAAAGCTTTGGGAATAGCACTGATTAACTTTTGGGTATAAGGCTGTTGGGGATTGCTATAGATCGCCTCGGCGGTGTCTAGCTCGACGATTTCGCCTTTGTTCATCACCATAATGCGATCGCTCATAAATTTGACGACTCCGAGATCGTGGGATATAAAAATATAGGTCAACCCAAATTCCGCTTGCAGTTCTTTAAATAAATTGAGAACTTGAGCCTGTACGGACACATCCAAGGCGGAAACAGGTTCGTCGGCAATAATTAATTTAGGATTGAGAGCCAAGGCTCTGGCGATGCAAATCCGCTGACGTTGACCACCAGAAAACTCATGGGGATAGCGGCGCATAGCACTTTTGGACAGACCCACCCGCTCTAATAGATAGGCAACTCTTTCTTTTCTCGCATCAACATGCCGATAGCGGTCAAAGCGCTCTTGATGGCTGTGAACGATTAATGGTTCAGCGATCGCATCACCCACACTCATCCTTGGATTGAGCGAACCAAAGGGATCTTGAAACACTACTTGCAGATCGCCGCGCAATCTTTGTAAGTCTCCCCCCCGCAATCGCGAGATTTCTCGTCCTTCAAACTTAACAGAACCCATCAGCCCATTAGCTAAACCGAGAATTGCTCTACCCGTAGTCGTTTTACCACAACCCGACTCCCCAACCAGTCCAAGAGTTTCACCACGGTAGACATCAAAGCTAATGTTATTGACCGCCACTAGATAGCGTTTTTTTAGCCCTAAAATATTGCGAATGGGGAACTCAATTCTCAGGTTGCGGACGGAGAGGATCGGCTCATGCTTCTGTAATTCCAATAGATGGGCGGCAATTTCTTCAGGGGAAACGACTTCCAAGTACCGAGCGGTAAGTTCTTTCTCCACCATCTGTCCGTTCTGCATTTCCATAAAGTCACTAACGGTTGGCAGCAGGCGCAATTGGCGGTCGGGCTGAGGACGACAAGCAATTAAACCCTTGGTATAGGGATGTTGGGGATTTTGGAAGATCGCCGCCGTTGCTCCCATTTCCACAACTTCCCCTTGGTTCATGACGATCGCCCGATCCGCGATCGCCCCTAAAAGCCCCAAATCATGGGTAATAAAGATCATCGACATCTGGCGCGATCGCTGAATTTCCTTGAGCAGATCTAGAATTGTCGCTTGGACAGTCACATCTAGCGCTGTTGTCGGCTCATCAGCAATAATTAACTGCGGATTACAGGAAATCGCCATGGCAATCATCACTCGCTGCAATTGTCCGCCCGAAAGCTCGTGGGGATAGCGTTCAATTAATTGTTCGGGATTGGGTAATTGCACCTCCTGAAAAAGCTGGATCGTGCGGGTCTTTGCTTCCGCTGCGGAGACTTTTTGATGCAGTTGAATTGCTTCGATCACCTGATAGCCGCAGGTGAATAGAGGATTGAGCGATGTCATCGGCTCCTGAAATACCATCGATATGCGATCGCCTCGATATTGCAGCATTTTCTGGGGCGATACTTTGACCAGATCGACGGGTGATTCACCGCTTGGTCGAAATATTACTTCTCCGTGAATCTTGCCCGACTCTCCTAACAACCCCATAATCGCTAAAGCCGTCGCCGATTTGCCAGAGCCAGACTCACCGACGATGCCAAGGGTCTGACCTTGAGCGAGATCGAAGGAAATATTCTTGACAGCCTTGACCAGCCCCTCATCGCCACGAAAGGTAACTTGTAAGTCACGCACTGAGAGCAATAAATCTTCATTCTGGACTGAATCTTGGGCTAAAGCGGGAGATTGTGACATAAATTATAAGCTGGGATTATAAGCTAGATTATGAGCTGGCAGAATTACTCATTATTTTGACATCCACCCCGCGCTGAAGCGACGGGGATTCCTAAGACTCACGACTTAGGTTTCTGCTTCATAGCACCAGCCTTCCGAGATTTACTCTCTTCAGGTCTTACAGTCGCTCCACAGACTGACACGGCAAGTCCTGCCGCCAAAATATTTTTTGCCGCATTCACATCTCTATCGTGATATGTACCGCACTTAGGGCAATCCCACT
>NZ_LIRE01000731.1 GCF_001402795.1 Pseudanabaena sp. 'Roaring Creek' | reverse complement strand
GCCAACATAATTGAGCCACCGACTTTACGAAGATTTGTGGTGTGCATAATTTCTCTGTTAGTTATATTTAAATATAACATTATAGCTACAGTCACTTGACTTAGGACAAATCAAACCCCAAGAATTGACTGGCGGCGCAAAGCGCCGCCAGTCAATTCTTGGGGTTTATACCCCAGTACAATTGGCGACAGCTATAGCAAAAACCTTAAGCCTCATTACAGCCCCAAAAATAACTTGAACCTTTTGGCTAGGAGCAAATGTCTAAACCAGCGTAAAGCGTTAAACATTCGATTCAAGGCGATCGCTAAAGGTAGGTAATATTATGAAAAGCTTGATTCTGCCCATTCTTGCCATTACTTCTGTAGTCAGCACCCTCAGCCTAGTCAATCCCAGTTCCGCTTCCGCAGGTACGATCTATAATCGCGAAGTCAATCAACAGGAACGCATTTATAAAGGCGTACAACAAGGCACAATCAGCCAAAGCGAATACAAAAATTTAGAAAAACGTGAAGCGCGTATCGAAGCCCAGCGTCGTAATTATCTCAGTGATGGACATTTGAGCCGTCAAGAAGCAGCCCGTCTCACCCGCGAACAAGATCGCGTTTCTAATGCAATTTATCGCGATCGCCATAATTAACGTCAATTCTGGATAATTTGAAACGAGCTTTGAGAAAGGGTTTGCTACGCAAACCCTTTCTCAAAGCCCAAGAATAAAAGCCTTGCTAAGCAAGGCTTTTATTCTTGGGCTTTGCAGATTTGCCAGCTTAACCCGAACTGACGTTAATTAATCAAAAAAGCAGTACCAAGTACTGCTTTTTTGATGAGATTGCTACACGGGGTGAAATCCGAATAGAGTCAGAGGTTAGCGGTGATTACATATCAGTACAATAGACTGAGAGTAAACCGTAAAGATAAACTATGATCCCAACCGTAATCGAACAGTCTGGTCGTGGCGAAAGAGCCTTTGATATTTTTTCGCGCCTACTGCGGGAGCGGATCGTATTTTTGGGGCAACAGGTTGACGATAGTATTTCTAATATCATTGTTGCTCAGTTGCTTTTCCTTGAAGCCGACGATCCCGAAAAAGATATTTTCTTGTATATCAACTCTCCTGGGGGATCTGTGACCGCAGGTATGGCTATTTACGACACGATGCAGCATATTCGTCCCGATGTTTCGACAATTTGTGTAGGGCTAGCGGCAAGTATGGGTGCTTTTTTGCTCACTGGTGGCGCAAAGGGCAAAAGGCTATCATTGCCGCACACAAGAATCATGATTCACCAACCTCTTGGTGGCGCTCAGGGGCAGGCAACGGATATTGAAATTCAAGCGAAGGAGATTCTCTACCATAAGAGCCGTCTCAATGAATTGATGGCTTTCCACACAGGGCAGCCGATCGATCGCATTGCAGAAGATACCGATCGCGATTTCTTTATGTCTCCCTACGAAGCGAAAAATTATGGACTGATCGATGAAGTTGTTACTCAACGCCCCAAATTTGAAGTAGCAGCATAATCTTTAAAAAAAATGGCTCAAAATTTGAGCCATTTTTTTGGGTTATTTTTTTGAGTTATTTTGAGAGCTATAGCAGTAGCCAGTTATATTAGGACAAAAACAAAACCCAGAAGAGTGTTGCGGCGCAAAGCGCCGCAACACTCTTTTGGGTTTTATGTCTTAACTTATTTGGCTATAGCTATACTTATAATGAGACAGAATAATCAGACAGAATAATCATAGGATCTCATTATATTTAAATTCCACCATCTAAAAAGCATGGCAATCCTAGATTTAATTCAATAGTTACAGTAAGGATTTTAAACGGAAGCCTTTACTGTGGTTTTACGAACCCCAGATATTTTGGCATGATTATACTTAATTTCTTCTTCGGTCAAAGGCACGATATCAATATGATTAAATAGGGTTGTAACAAAGGTAAACAGCAAAAAGGGTAACGATGTTACGACAATTAATCCAACAGCACCGAAGGAATAAACTGGTTTACTCATTAGAGAAAGTGCTGAAGCCAGAGCTGCAAAAATTACACCCAACCAAACAATTACCTGACCCAAAATATCGCTAAGGGTTAGGGTACAAACAAATCGGTATTTACCAATATCGTTCATCATATAATTTCACCAGTCAAGCTAGTTTTTAAGGTTTTATTAATAAAAAATCAAATTATTAATTAACAGTATACGAACCTTTCTTAAGGTTTTGGGTTACGTTTTATTGAGAATTCCAAAGCACGATCGCTACCTTGGGGATTAATATTGCCGAATTTAGGATAAAAATTATGTGGAAAGAAATTGCGATCGCTATTTCGCAAGCAACGGGCGAAAAATTTAATGCTGATCGCTGTCAGGCAAAGTCGGGCGGATGCATTAACCAAGCGAATATGCTATCCGATGGCAAACGACAATTTTTTGTAAAAACGAATATTGCAAATTGTTTAGATATGTTTGTTGCTGAGGCGATCGCTTTAAAACAAATGCATGGAACTAAGACGATGCGCGTGCCGCAGCCCATTTGCTGGGGAACTGTGGGAGAAACTGCTTATTTAGTGATGGAAAATCTTGAATTGGGCGGTAATCAAGATTGGGAAGCAATGGGTCGAAATTTAGCGGCAATGCATCGAGTAACTAGCGATCGCGGGTTTGGGTGGGATCGCAACAATACCATCGGTGCTACGCCGCAGATCAACAACTGGACGAATGACTGGATTGATTTCTGGCAGGAATATCGACTCGCTTTTCAAATTCGTTTGGCTAAGCGTAAAGGTTGGCGGTGCGCCGTACCCGAAGCAAAAATCTATGAGGCTATCCCTAAATTTTTTCGAGATTATCAGCCACAACCCGCAATGGTGCATGGCGATCTCTGGGGCGGCAATGCAGCTTTTATCAATGGTGAGCCTGTGATTTTTGATCCTGCGCTCTATTTTGGCGATCGCGAAGTTGATCTTGCCATGACCGAATTATTTGGTGGATTCCCTGCTCAGTTTTATCGCGCCTACAATGGGGCTTATCCCCTTGATGCGGGCTACAGAGAGCGCAAAAATCTCTACAATCTCTATCACATTCTCAATCATTTCAATCTCTTTGGCGGTGGCTACGGTTCCCAAGCTAGTCGGATGATTGAGAGTATCTGCTCATAAGAAGGAGCGCTTTGCGCTCTTTCTTATGGGTATTTTAAGCGGTTGCTTCTTGTTCGCTTTCGATTAAAGGCGATCGCAAACAGAGGTAAATCAATGCGCCGACTAGGGGAACGAGGGCAATGAATGTAAAAAAGCGATCGCTACTCATGCCGCGTCTTTCCATATCGTCACTAAGCAACCAAGGAAATAGTAGTGACAACATACAGAAATCTAAACTCATGACATGGATAAATCGGCTAGTTTGCCATTGCTGGATGAAGTCTGCCCAGTTAGCATTAGCGAATCCATAGACGAGAAAGTAACTTGCGATCGCGGTCAGCACAATTCCTGTCCAGCGTGACTCTAAGGCGGAAATCAGTCGAGTCTTTTTACCGATAAAGGTGGGATTTGGTTCGCGCAGAGCAAAGTAGGGAAGTAGGGCAAAGGCTCCGACCAAAAATGAGAGGCTGCCAAATAGCCAAGCGGGTACTTTCTGTCCGCGCCCGTCGCTGGCTAATATACAAGCATAAATGAAGGGAAATACGCCCATGAGGTTAAACAGGGCAACGATTAAGGCATTTGTGCCTTGCCAGTCTCCCGTACTCAATTTTTGAATTAGTTGCAAGGTGTCGGGGCGATCGGGTGGTGCAAAGATGAAGGCATAGACCGAAAATAAAATCCAAATCAACCAAAATCCAAGTTTATTAGGCATAAATCAAATAGTTGCTTACTAATCCTATTAAAACCTAGAAATAGTTTTGGTGATAAGTAGCGATCATCTTGGTCAGTTTATTTAGTGCAAAATCAAATTAGAGACTTTGGTATAATTTCATATAAGTTGATCCTATGCCCTAGACAGCTATGACTATCCAAAAGATTCGCGAACAAGTTCTAGATTTAACTGAAGAGGAGCGTTGGGAGTTGATCGATATATTAATGAAATCGCTAAGAACAAAACCCCCATTAGCTATCAAAAATCGCGGTATTGCTGCGAGTTTAGTAGGTATTGCTAAGACTGATGCACCTGCTCCTACGGATGAAGAAGTTAAAGAGGATGCTGTTCAGGTTGCGGCGGCGATGGAAGCAAGATTAGATGCGATCGTTACTCGTGATGTTGCAGGTTTTATCGGTTCTCCAATATTGGTAATGTCTCCAGAAGAATTAGTAAACCAGTTAGGGCAATAGAATTCAGTTTTGCCATTCCTTTTCGATGCGCTCTAGGTCTTTGATGGCGCCGAGTTGTTGATAGATCGTTTTGGCTTTGTTGTAATATTGCTGAGCAAGGATGAGATTGCCACGTTGTTTTTCAAGCAGGGCAAAATCAAAATTTCCTTCAGCTATGAGATATAAACCGCCTAATTCAGTTCTTAATTGCAAAGATTGCCGATAGAGAGATTCCGCTGCATCCCAGTTGCCACGATTGCGCTCGATGTCTCCCAATTGTCCCCAAGAACTTGCCATACCCGCGCGATCGCCTAATTCTTGTTTAACTGCTAAACATTGCCTG
>NZ_LIRE01000043.1 GCF_001402795.1 Pseudanabaena sp. 'Roaring Creek' | reverse complement strand
CGATCTTGGGTTTTATGTCCTGATACAGTTGGCGGTAGCTACTTACGGATTTAACGCATCACTGGCTGAATATATCGACTATTTGCCCTGACATAGCAAACATCACTATAGTTTTTGCCTCGGACTGGCATCCAAGGTTTACCATTTTCATCGACTGGATTAATTAAAACCTCGTCAGAACCACCACGATAAACCTCGACCTCTAACAAAGCATCTCGCAGATAAGTGCGTAATACAGGGCTCTGTAAACTCGCAGCCCGCCTACAGTTCAAACCATCAGCAACTACCACCCGCCACAATGAACCTGAGCCGTTCTGCGAGTTTCGGGTAGATTGGACTGGTGTTTCATTTTTGTAGTAATTGCCTAGCTCGTCGGCTGTTTGTGCTTGCAGGGCAACTGGCAAGACCGCAAGCAGCAGCATAGAATAGGGCAGTGCTCGAAAAAAAGTATTCATAGATTGGCTTGCAGAAGGTGTTATGGGCGGTTCTAAAGAAGCGATGACTGTTGCTGGATTGACGCAAGCAATTACGCTTTTGTTGCGAGAAGAAATTGGGATCGTGCGGGTGACAGGTGAAATCTCTGGCTTTACGACGGCGGCCTCTGGGCATCGCTATTTTACGCTCAAGGATGAATCGGCTCAGATCGATTGTGTAATGTGGGCGAGCAAAACCCTAGCATTTCGTCCTAAAAGTGGGATGCAGGTCGTGGTGCAGGGGCGGCTGACAGTCTATGCAACTAGGGGCAAATATCAGATCGATTGCGATCGCATGATTGCCGCAGGAGAAGGCGATTTATATCTTGCCTTTGCCGCCATGAAAGAAGAACTTGCCGAGAGGGGCTATTTCGATCCCGACCGAAAACGCGATCTCCCTGCATTGCCTCTAAAAATTGGTGTAGTCACCTCACCAACGGGTGCAGTTATCCAAGATATTTTGAGCACTTTGCAACGGCGATCGCCCCATTGTCAAATTTATCTCTGTCCTGCCACCGTGCAGGGCGAAACGGCTCCTGAAGAGATTGCCGCCGCAATTAAAGCTTTGCAAAATACCGATGCCGATGTGCTTATCGTCGGGCGTGGAGGTGGTTCGATGGAGGATCTCTGGGCGTTTAATACTTTGCCTGTCGCTGAGGCAATTTATCATTCGCGTATTCCTATCATTTCGGCGGTGGGGCATGAAACGGATTTCACGATCGCCGATTTTGTTGCGGATTTACGCGCCGCGACACCGACCGCCGCCGCAGAAATAGTCTCGCAATACGATCGCGATACGCTTTTACAGCAAATTGACTTTTGGGAAAATCGCCTCACGCGCAGCTTGCAGCAATCGATACAAGATTATCGCCAAAGGTTAAATTCTCTAACGAACAGCTATTCCTTGCAAAACTTTGGCGATCGCCTGCACGATCGCGCTCAACAATTAGACGAAGCCGAACAATCAATGCAAAAGTCCTTAATCCGTCATCTACGCCAATCCACTACCAAACTTGACAGGATCGCCGCCCATTTGCGATCACTATATCCTTTATCCCCATTACAGCGCGGTTTTGCCCTCTTAAAAGTAGGCGATCGCCTACTGACTAATGATGAATCTCTCTCAGAATTTGCAGGGACATTTGCTAAAGTGGAAGTCGTGAGAAGCTCTGAAACCGCCCAAGTTAGCATCGAGAAAGTAATCAAGCAAGTAATCGAGAAAGTATATGACCGCCCCGAATGATGTCAAAAAAAATCTAGAAGATCTCTCCTTTGAAGAACAATTACAACGGCTCGAAGAAATTGTCGAAATTCTCGATGATGGGGAAGCACCTCTTGATGAGATGCTGGCTCTGTATGAAGAAGGAATAAAGCGATCGCACCATTGCCGAGAGTATCTGGAAAAAGCCGAACAGAAGGTAACGCTGATTCAAAAATATGGCTTATAAAGGCAATAAATCTTTTTTACCTAGCAAAGATTGTATAGTTTGCGGTAAACCTTTCTCGTGGCGCAAGAAATGGGAAAAATGCTGGGATGAAGTGAAGTACTGTAGCGATCGCTGTCGCCAACGAAAAAGTAATAAGTAGCTAAGGTTTAAGGCGTAATCCTTTTGCTATAAAGGATAAATGATCAAAATCTACACGCAAAGTCAAAAAGCCGAAACTTGGCTCGAAACCTATCGGGGTAAACGTCCCGTATTTGCCTGTGTGCTGGGGTTTACCGATACAGGACTAATCCCGAATATTTCCGCCGCAGGCGCAACACCCGAAGCCCGCAAGTATACAGCGATCGCCGATGCTGAATTTCTCGCCACAGGAGCAAGTCCCAATTTCCCTTTGCCACCTCTAATCGCTGGCGCTTCTCCCGTTTTCATTTCCCGTGCTGTTATCGCTACGCAAAACTTACCTCTCTTCATTTTCAATGCAGGCTTAGCGATCGCCCCTACGGCTGAGACCCAAGCGATCGATCTTGCTGGAATTCCTGCAAAATGTCTGAGTACGGGCAAAGCCTTACCCATAGAAATAGTATTGCAATTATTTGTACAGGGATTAGTCTGGGGCGAAAAACTAGCCCAGTCAGGAGCCTATATAATTTTGAGCGAATGCGTAGTTGGTGGTACGACTACGGCTCTAGCAGTTTTAACAGCTTTAGGAATTGAGGCAAAAGATAAAGTTAACAGTTCTCATCCCACCTGCAATCATGCCCAAAAGTGGGAAATCGTCCAAGCAGGTCTAGAACATCTCGGCACTGCCCCAACTCCCTTTGAAGTAGTAGCCGCCGTCGGCGATCCGATGCAAATCGCAGTTGCAGGCATGGCGATCGCCGCTAGCCGACATAGTGGCGTATTACTCGCAGGCGGAACCCAAATGTTAGCGATCTATGCCCTCGCCAGAGAGATCGCTAATTATCAAGGGCTTGCATGGAACCCCAATACCATTATTGTCGGTACGACCCGATGGGTCGCCGAAGATCCCACAGGCAATACCGTCGATCTCGCCTTAGCGGTGCGGGATGTCCCATTAATGGCAACTCAATTAAGTTTTGCTAAATCCCGATTTCCTCAGCTACTTGCCTACGAGCAAGGCTTTGTCAAAGAGGGGGTTGGCGCTGGCGGCGCGGCGATCGCTAGCCATCTCTATCAAAATTGGTCACAGGAAAAGTTATTAGCAGCGATCGAATCTCAGTTATAAATAGCTGCCACCAGTCTTGTTAGGACAAAATTACAGCGCTTTGCGCTCAAACCCAAACCAAGAGAATTTTTGAATGCGTTGCGAAGCAACGCATTCAAAAATTCTCTTGTGGTTCGTTTGATTGATAATTGCTGTAAGACCCAAAAGAGGGTTGCCGCGCTCCGCGCGGCAACCCTCTTTTGGGGTTATGTCCTGATACAGTTGACGGCAGCTATACAAAGAGATCGATATATTTTTGGGCGATCGCCTTAGGGTCATAGGCTTGTCTAATTTTCTGAATTGTGGACTCCTTTGGTAAATACCGATCACGATTTTTCAACATATCCGTAAGGCGATCGCACCATTCATCTGCATCCAGAGGATTTTCAACATATTCTGCCAAATTCATTGTCACTTCTGGAATTGCCGTACACTTAGTCGTTAAGACAGGCAAACCCATTCCTAATGCCTCCACGGGCGGCATCCCGAACCCCTCAAATAGTGACGGAAATGCAAATAAAGCTGCGTGATGGTAGTACCAAGCCAATTCGCGATCGCTAATATATCCCGTAATATAAACCCGATCTTCTAAACCTAAATCCTGCACTAATTGGCGAATATCATCACAGCGATCGCGCCGCATTCCCACTAACGAATCGGGCAATTGACCTACGAAAACTAACTTTACTTGGATTAGATGCTCAGCCAATTTAGCAAATGCTTTAACTAAAGTAGCGAGATTTTTATGTTGATAGTGATTGGCTACGGAAAGAACAAATATCTGATTGTTTAATTCATTAGTTGGAGAGAATTGTAAGTTAGATTTAGGAATATCAGAAACATCCAATCTTTCCCATAAAATCGGTGTGTAAATCACTCTAGGTAAATTATTAGATTTATAGTTTTTTTGGATATCTTGTTGCACAAATTCAGAAATTGTGACAGTTTCTTTGGCATTTGCTAAAGTCATCTGATGCGTTAAGCGCAGCCATAGCTTCTTATACCAAGTGAAAAGATCGGGGAAATGCACGTAATTAAGATCGTAAATAATTGTGGCACTTGAAGTATTAAGCAGTCGTCGCCAAGGCGTAAAGTAATTAGTATTAATAAGCCCACCAAGCTTATATTGATTTGCAATTATTGGCAATTGTAAGGCTTCGCAAATAAACCGATTACCCCTTATTTTAATTGGGACAATACATACAAATTGTCCTAAATTTAAATCGTCGAGCCACGATAATAATTCATGGTTAATAAATACATATAACTCTAGATCTGGAATCTGTGCTAAACCTATTAACAGTCCTCGAAGTACAAATTCAGCTCCACCAACTTGACTAGGTTTTAAAAACAAACTATTTACGCCGATTCGTATCATTTTGTTTGGACTCAATCATCATGGTAATGATATCTTGCATTTCGTACTTCGCTTGCCAACCTAGCTTTTCTTTAGCTTTTTGAGGATTACCGCAGCTTCTCATGATTTCCGAAGGGCGAAATAGACTTTGATCGATCACTAGGTGATCATTAGGATCAATGCCAAAATAAGCAAATCCTGTTTCTACAAACTTCTGAAGGCTGTTACTTTTACCTGTAGCGATCGTATAATCATGCGCAATTGGTTGTTGAAGCATCAGATACATCGCTTCTACATAATCAGGAGCCCATCCCCAATCTCTTTGAATAAGAGTATTGCCTAAGATTAATTTCTCAGGACTACCTGTCGCAATTCGACAAATTGTAGAAATAATTTTCTGCGTTACAAATCTTTCTGGTCTTAAAGGTGATTCATGGTTAAATAGAATTCCCGAACAAGCAAAAATATTATAAGCCTCGCGGTAATTAGCCACTTCCCAAAAGGCAGCGGCTTTGGCTACGGCATAAGGGCTACGGGGACGAAAGGGTGTGAACTCATCCGCCGCCGAATCCCCCGTATCACCAAAACATTCACTAGAACCTGCATTATAAAATTTGATTGGAGCTTTGGTAAAACGAATTGCTTCTAATAAGTTTAAAGTCCCTGTAGCAATGCTTTCTAAGGTTTCAACGGGCTGAGCAAAAGATAACGCAACCGAAGTTTGTCCTGCCAAATTATAAATTTCGTCGGGTTCAACCTTAAGTAACACCTGCAAAACACTACGAAAGTCATTCAGCGCCATTGACTCTAGCTGAACGCTGTCTTTAATTCCTAGAGATTCTAAATTACGAAAAGACGAGATCTCAGCATCTCTGGATGTACCGTATACAGAATGTCCTTTGTGTAATAAAAATGAAGCAAGATATGCGCCATCTTGTCCTGATATGCCACAAATCAATGATTTTTTCATAGCGCGATTTAAGATGTACATCGTCAGGGTACTTTAAACATATGAATCCTAAAGTAACTATTATTCGATCGCAAAACAAATCCTTGGGTGAAGGAATCCATGAATTTTGGGAGTACCGTGAGTTGATGTATATGCTCATGCTTCGACGGATCACTGTAAGGTATAAACAGACGGTGATTGGGGTTGCGTGGGTTCTCATTCAGCCCCTAGTAGCGATGACTATTTTTAGCATCATTTTCGGCAATCTGGTCAAAATACCATCCGATGGAGTCCCTTATCCCATTTTTGTTTATTCGGCACTAGTATTATGGGGATTATTTTCTGAAGGGGTGAGCCGTTCTGGTTCGAGCTTACTAATGGAAGCGCAGTTAATTACCAAAGTTTATTTTCCAAGGCTAATTATTCCTTTAGCCGCGGTGGGATCGTCATGGATTGACTTTGTGGTTTCTTTATTTTTACTGTTACCTCTTACCTTTATCTATGGAATGCGTCCAACATGGGGATTGTTATTAATCCCTCCAGTGATGCTGATGACGATGGTATTAGCGACGGGGGTAGGTACAATTCTAGCTTCGCTCAATGCACGCTATCGAGATTTTCAGTACATTATTCCTTTTTTAATTCAGATTTGGCTCTATGCTTCGCCTGTGGTTTATTCTGTGCAGATCGTACCTAAGCATTTTTTGTTTTGGTACTATCTCAACCCCATGGCAGGTTGTTTAGATGTATTTCGGTTTGCGGTGACGGGACAGACTACATTTAATTGGCTTGGTTTTGGTTGGTCATCTGTCTGTGCGATCGCTATCTTTACAATAGGTGCATGGATATTTCGGACTGTGGAAAGTGGATTCGCAGACTATATTTAAAATATTTATTAATCTCCCTAAATTATGGAGAATTAGGCAATGCCAACGACGACACAGCCCCAATTCAGTTCTTTGATCAAGCCTCTAGAAAATGGCGATCGCCTCAATCGTGTTGAGTTTGAAAAACGCTATGAACTAATGCCCCGTCATCAAAAAGCAGAATTAATTAATGGAGTCGTCTATATGGCAGCCGCGCTAAGATACAAAAGCCATGGTTTACCCCACAGTTCCCTAATGGGTTGGTTAGCAACCTATGCTGCAAATACTTTTGGGGTAGAACTAGCGGACAATGCCACAGTCAGACTAGATTTAGATAATGAACCACAACCTGATGCTTTACTGCGAATCAAGTCAGAGTTTGGTGGACAGTCCCGCATCAGTGATGATGATTATATCGAAGGAGCACCAGAATTAGTGGCGGAAATCGCTGGTTCTACGGTTTCCTACGACCTTTATGACAAATTAACGGTCTACCGTCGTCATGGTGTCCAAGAGTATATTGTGTGGCGAGTTTATGATCGAGAAATTGATTGGTTTCATTTAGAAAATGGTGAATATATTAAAATCAAGACAAATAGTGAGGGAGTTATTGAAAGCAGTGTATTTCCAAGTTTAGTACTAGCAGCTAATCAACTTTTGCAAGGAAATCTTGCTGAAGTTTTGACCTTGCAACAAAAGCAATTTAAGACCAAAAAGCATAAAAACTATTGTCAAGAGTTGCGATCGCGGCAAGATAAATCAGATCCCTACAAAAATAATTGAGGAATCAAAATAGTATGACAACTTTATATGAGCAAGATTATGGGCTATGGGCGGAACAGATGGCAGATCTGATCGCGGCAGGACGGTTTGATGAGTTGGATATTGAAAATTTAGTGGAGGAGGTACGCGATTTGTCGAAGCGGGAGCGCGATCGCCTGTTGAGTAGTATGCGGTTGATTGTGCATCATTTCCTGAAGTGGGACAACCAACCACAGAGACGCTCAAGAAGTTGGCAAACCACAATCCAACGAGAACGACTGAATATTCAGAAATATTTACTAGATAGTCCAAGTTTAAAGCGCTATCTTACGGATGAATATTTAAATCAAGTTTATGAGACTGGTCGCTTGGATGCGATCGGAGAGACAGGCTTAGATATGCCTATTGATTGCACCTATACTATTGAAGATATATTGGAACGCAATGTTAATTTGACTTAGTTGTTATTGAAAAAATATGACGCAACCAGTAATTCAAGTCAGAAATTTAAGTAAGTGTTACCAAATTCGATCAACTAAGCCAAAGCCTTACCATAGTTTGCGGGAAGATTTGGTTGATGGATTTAAGGGGTTATTGCGGGGTGAATGGGGACAGACTCAGTCTGAGGATTTTTGGGCTTTGAAGGATGTTAGCTTTGATGTCAATCAAGGTGAGGTGGTAGGAATTATTGGACGCAATGGCGCTGGCAAAAGTACTTTACTTAAGATTCTTTCGCGGATTGTACGACCAACTTCAGGTGAGGCGATTATTAGAGGTCGGGTAGGGTCACTATTGGAAGTGGGGACAGGGTTTCATCCTGAGTTAACTGGACGCGAAAATATTTTTATGAATGGTGCAGTCTTGGGGATGAAGCGTGCTGAAATTGTACATAAGTTTGATGAGATTGTGGCGTTTGCGGAGGTGGAGAAGTTTTTGGATACGCCTGTTAAGTTTTATTCTTCGGGGATGTATGTGCGGTTGGCGTTTGCGGTGGCGGCGCATTTGGAGCCTGAGATTTTGATTGTGGATGAGGTTTTGGCGGTGGGGGATGCGGCGTTTCAGAAGAAATGTTTGGGGAAAATGGGGGACATAGCAGAAAGAGATGGAAGAACTGTTTTATTTGTTAGTCATAATATGAATGCTGTTCAGACTTTATGCCAAAGCATTATCTGGATTGATGATGGAATGGTAAAACAACAAGGCAATGAAGTAACACAGACGATTAACTCTTATTTAACTCAAGACAAATCAGCTACTAATTTCTTGGAGAAATCTTGGTCTACCATGAAAGAAGCACCTGGCAACAATAATATAAAAATTAGAAGTCTTAAGATAGCTCTAAATGAGAAAGGATCGAATCAAGAATTTACAGTTAAAACTTCACTCAAGATGGAGTTTGTTTATCATTTTTTATTGGAGGAAGCTATTTTTTATTTTGGGGTTCACTTACGAACATTAATGGGGGAAATTGCCTTTGTTACTACTTCTAAGCCCCAAAAAGTTACTCAAGGAATTTACAAGGCTACATGCTTAATTCCTGGGGGATTGCTAAATAACTGTCAATATACAACACATTTGTATTGGGTCAAGGATGGCTGTATTGTTCTGTATGAAGCTGAAGACCTACTCAAGTTTGAAGTTAAAGATGTAGAACGGGAGTTTGGCTCTTGGTTGGGAGAGTATCCAGGAGCCATTAGACCACAGCTAGAATGGCTTATTGAGAAGTTACCATCCTAGAAGATTAATTTAATTGCTTAGATAGAATAAACAATGACAAGAGATTATTAAATATCAAGAGTTTAGTCCAGTAGATTACACACGCGATTCAACAACTATAAATTATCAGCTAACAACTATCAAAGAAAATGGGATGGCAATTTCTACCAAAAGTTAAGACAAGCTCATGTTTGCAATCAATTCGAAAAATATCAGTTTTATAGTCAATGTACTGACTGGAAGGAAATACGATAGCCAAATGAAGAGCGAAGTTATGCCAATATGGTCGAATATAAAGGAAAAGAGTAAGGTAAGTTTATGTTGCAAAAACAATGCCAATTATTGATCAAATAGTGTAAAAAGTTAATAATATTCTTGAATTACAAGTAAAATCCTCTATATTGCCAATCTTAATCATTAGGTACCTATGGAATTTCAAGAAGCTATTGAGAAAATCAAGTCTGGTATAGAAGAGATAGATCAACATATTCTGTTACCCTATTTGTCATCAGAGAAAGCAACAGAGCGTTTCTATTATAATTTTCATTTGGCACAAGCTTTTGTCGAGGTCGAGAAGTTTGAACAGGCAAAATCTTTTATTGAAAGAGCATGGTTTCTGTCAAGATTTTCCGAAGAAGTACTTCCTTTATATATTTTAATCAATAAGCAATTACAGGATGTTTCTGCTATCCAACAAGCATATAAACGTTTAGGAATGATAGCCTCAAAGAAAGGGAAGATTATTGACTCTATCAACTATTTCAATCAAAGTATGTATGCTTATGCTCAGACTTTAGGGATTGATAAATATAATTACGATTATGATATTTTAGATTGCATTGAAAATATGGCAAAGTCCTATCGTTTCTATCCTAAAAAACGTAGCTTATCTTCAAATACTTTCAAAATAAAAGTTGCTTACTTAACCTATTTAGCTACCGTTGAAACATCGGTTTTTTATCGAATCAATCTTACTCTTGCTCAATTCCATGATAAATCAAAGTTTGAAATTGCTTTTTTCATTCCTCGGCCTGAATCAGAGTTTGTAAATTCTAACGATATAATTGGAATTTTAGAAGAACATAATTGCCAAGTTGTTTTGACACCATCATCAAATTATTTATCTGAAGAGGAAGCTTTGATCTGGATTGCAAAAAAAATCTATCAATTTTCGCCAGATATTTTAGTTACAAATGCAGGACTTGCTGATTTGAGACAGTATTTTATTATGAGTCTCACTCCCGCATCAGTTATCGTCAATTCTCTCTATGCTGGTCCTGCTCAATATGTTTCACCTAATGCTGATTGGAGTATTGCTTCCGCTATCCATCCATTATTGGATAGTCCATGTAATACATCTTTAATTGGTCTCGAATTAGATTTAACCGAACACAAAAATATAGGATCGTATGACAAGAAGTTTTTTAAAATTCCTGATGATAGCTTAGTGATATTAAGTGCTGGAAGACCCCAAAAATTCCAAGATATTGAATTCTGGAAAGTGATTATCGATCTAATTAATTTACATCAAGACTTATATTATGTAGCAATTGGCTTAAATCAGGATCAGTTACCGATAAGTTTACCGAAAGAGATAAGTTCGCGATTTAGAATTTTAAAGTGGAGAGAAGACTATTTAAAAATTCTTGGAATAGCTGATATAGTAATCGATACATATCCATCTGGAGGGGGATTTACCTTAGTAGATGCTATGGCGTTGGGAATTCCCGTAATTACTTTTGCTAATGATTATATGAAATTGTACGATCAGGTGAATTGGTCGCTTGGTGATGAGCTTGTTTTAATTCCTGATTTGATTATAGAAAGGGGAAATCCACAAAAAGTCATTGAAGAAATATCAAAATTGATTAGTGACACTTATTCACGTCATGATACAGGTCAAAAGTGTCAAGAATTTATTTACAATAGTAGGGGACATCCAGAAAGATTTGTGAAATCTTATGAAGATATTTACAAGAAAATTATTAGTGGTATTGTTTACCAAAATGATAATGATTGGGATAAACATATTTTGTCTACTTTCAATAGGGGTAAGTTGTTTATCAAATATAAGATTCAAAGAATTATTGTAAAAATAAAAAGAAGATTAAAGGGCATTGTTCAGTTAATGAGGGACGAGTGCTGAAACGCCCATTTTATAAAGACAAAAAGATGCAAATATGTTGATCATACTTTAACTGACTAGTGATTTCTTTACTGAACAGTTGATATTTTTAATTACTCGTAGCGAACCACTATTATTCATGTATTCGGCACTAATACTCACTCGTTACTAAGTAGCTAGGCATAATAAAAAACAGAATCAAAAGCTGTCGCGAACGCTGCGGATTCTCTACAGTTTTTGGGGTTTTATATTTAACTACACCCTTATCTTTAGTACTCATTTTGTATCGGGAAAAGTCAAATGGAAATTTTGATTCTTGGAATTAGAGGTATGGTTGGTAATACCTTATTTGAATACTTTCTTAAAAACTCAGCTTTTGAAACCTATGGAACCATAAGAAATAATCAGCCAATTTCTGGCACAAATTGTCTATTTGAATCATCATTTATTTACCGTAATATTGATGCCAACTCCCTAGATAAGATTGAAAATTTAATAACCATACTTAAACCCAATATTGTTATTAACTGTATCGGCATTATCAAACAACTCTCAATAGCAAAAGATCCCATTGCCTCAATCGCAATTAATTCTCTTTTTCCCCATCAACTCGCCCAACTCTGCCAAAAATACAATGCTAAACTTATTCAGATCAGTACCGATTGCGTATTTTCAGGCAACAAAGGCAACTATACCGAACAAGACAATCCCGATCCCGTTGATCTCTATGGTAGAACCAAATTACTAGGTGAAGTTACATCTCCCAACTGCCTCACAATCAGAACATCAATTATTGGGCGTGAGCTAAATAGCCAAAATAGCCTAGTTGAATGGTTTATCTCCCAAAAAGGCAAGACCGTTAAAGGCTTTGATCGTGCTATTTACACGGGTTTCACCACCCAAACTCTAGCCCAAATTGTCGAAAAAATCATTTTAGAGCAACCTAATCTCGAAGGTATGTGGCATATTTCATCAGATCCGACTACAAAGTATCAATTGCTTAACATGATGAATCAAGCATTCAATTTGGGTATTACTATTGAAAAGGACGAAAGCTTTATTTGCGATCGCAGCTTAAACAGCCAAAAATTTCGAGACTTTACTGGCTATACTCCACCAACATGGGAAGAAATGATCGCTCAACTCGCAGCATCGCAATGACTTAGACAAAACATCAGGAAATCAAATGCTAACAGGCAAGAAAATTGTCATCACAGGTGGGACAGGATCACTTGGGCAAGTCCTTATTAGAAGATTGCTCTCAGGAGAAATGGGGCAACCCGCTAAAATCATTGTCTTTTCCCGTGACGAGGCAAAACAGCATAATATGCGCGTTGAATATATGCAAAAAAAGGCTGTTACCGATGAAGTCATCTATCGCAATTTTCAGCAGCTTCTAGAGTTTCGCATCGGTGATGTCAGAGACTTTCATAGCGTTAGCTCCTGTTTACGCAATGCTGACATCGTTTTCAATGCCGCTGCACTCAAGCAAGTGCCCACATGTGAATACTTTCCCTTTGAAGCTGTTCAAACTAACATTGAAGGACCTCAAAATATAGTTAGAGCTATTCGCGAACTCAATTTACCCATAGAATTAGTCGTTGGAGTATCCACTGACAAAGCTTGTAAACCCGTCAACGTTATGGGTATGACTAAGGCTATTCAAGAACGTTTATTTATTCGCGCCAATCTAGACTGTCCCAACACCAAATTCATTTGCGTTCGCTATGGCAATGTCCTCGCATCGCGGGGCTCTGTTATTCCATTATTTCACGAACAAATCCGTCAAGGTGGTCCAATCACAATTACTACCGAAGAAATGACTCGCTTCCTATTAAGCTTAGATCAAGCCGTTGATACTATCTTTGCCTCTATTAAAGATGGTTATAGAGGTGAGACCTATATCCCAAATGTACCTTCCGCAAAAATGACTGAACTCGCCAAAGTCATGATCGGAGATCGCCCCATTGAGACCAAAATTACAGGCATTCGCCCTGGGGAAAAAACTCATGAAATTTTAGTTTCTGAGGAAGAAGCCTATCGTACTATCCCCAGAAATGGCTATTACGTCATTTTGCCAATATTGCCTGAACTAAGACGCAAAGACGCAGAAAATAATTACCTCACCCAAGAATATAGCTCTGCTGATTATTTAATGTCTGAGCAAGATTTACAGTCATTGCTCAATCAATACCAATTATTAAAAATCGATCAATCGGACGCACAAATAGAATTATTGAGATAAAGGTTTATTTGCTATGAAATATTTCATTAATCAATCAAATTTATTGCAAGCAACCATTGGCATACCCAGTCGGATCTCAAAATGGCAGTCATATAAACAAAAATTTGAGATTGTGTTTATATGAGATTACTACTATTAACAGACATACCACCTTGCTGGAATTACACTGCTGGTATAGTTCTTGCTCAGTTAGCAGAAGTTTTGGAACCAGGTTCATTAGTATGTTTCTGTGTCAAACATCCCGATATACAACCTATAGTTCCAGATAATCTATCTTGGATACCAATTCAATATGCCACTAAACCCCGTGAAAACTGGCGATTAATGCCCAAACAACTTGGAGCGATTAGTTCATTTATTGCTCAATCATGGACTGAGATCTACCCAACCTTATCTTTACGAGATCAGATTATTAAGTTTGCTCGTCAGCATAAAGTTGATGGTGTTTGGTGTGTATTGCAGGGACAAACAATGATTCGATTAGCTGTTCCTGTTGCTTATAGTCTTGGAGTTCCTCTATTAACCGAAGTATGGGATCCCCCAAGATGGTGGTTGAAAGATAATCGGGTTGACTCATTATCATCAAGACGCATTCTCCATCAGTTTTCATTGGCATTGCAGTCAAGTAAGTGTTGTGCAACTGCATCTTGGAATATGGCTGACGAATATTATCAACGTTATGCTTGTCAAACCATCCCATTTCTCCCTAGTTTGCCAGCTAGCTGGGCAAAACCACCTGCTAAGACAACATGCAATAAATCTGATTTCACGATTGGGCTTGCTGGTCAGATTTACGCAACTGACTCCTGGAATGCGCTACTTAAAGCTTTAGATAAAGTAAATTGGAAACTTGCGGACAGAACTGTTCGTATTAGACTATTAGGTAGTTACTTCAATCTAAATGCAACTTCCAGTACAAATATTGAGTTTTTAGGATGGCGAAGTCAGGCAGAAAGTCTCAATATTCTCTCCCAAACCGATATTCTATATTGCCCCTATTGGTTTTCTAATCAATTTATAGAAGAAGCTACACTGAGTTTTCCCTCAAAGTTAACAACATACCTAGCTACAGGTCGTCCAGTGTTTATGCACGCTCCTGATTATGCTTCCCCTACAGTCTTTCTAAAAAATAACAATGCCGCATTTTGCTGCACATCCATAGATCCCGATCAAATAGTATTTTTGCTTTATAAGGCTGCAACAAATAAAAATTATTATCAAGAAATAGCTCTCAATGGTCATAACACATTTTTAAAGTACCTTACTCTGGACATTCTTCGAGACAATTTTTAAAAATTTATTATGACAGTTAAAACTTAAAAATATGGATATTGTACATGTATCAAGAACAGATTTAGTTGGTGGGAGATTTAATGGATACTATATGAATGCAGTATTAGCCGAGCTAGGACATTCAGCATCAATGATAGTCTGGCAAAAAGAATCTGAATCGGATTGGGTACATTCCTGCTTTCCATCCAGTCATAGTCTATCTAGATATATGCTCAAACTATCCAATCGTATAGACAGATTCCTTGATCTAGAAGGTCTAACAGGAATTGGAGGTTTGTTACTTTCCCAACAACCTAAATTTCAAACAGCCGATCTATTACATCTTCACCTCATCCATGACAGTCCGTGGTTTTCGCCCTTAGCTTTACCGTCACTAGCTAAACAAAAGCCTTTAGTCTGGACTATTCACGATTGTTGGGCATTTACTGGGTCTTGTGTTCATCCAATGGACTGTGACAAATGGATATCAGGTTGTAGTGGCAAATGTCCTTATCCAAGAAGTAATTCTTTCTTGCGACAATGGAATCCTTCTCTACACTGGAAAATCAAAAAATCAATATATAAAGAACTCGAAGCAACGCTTGTAGTTGCCTCCAATTGGTTACAGCAAAGAGTAAAAGCTAGCCCCTTGCTGAAACATATGGATTGTCATTTGATTCCCTTTGGAATTGATCTAAATTTATTTTCTCCAAAATCCAAAGAAAATTGCAAAAAGCGACTAGGAATAGATCCAGAACAGAAAGTCATAGTCTTTCGTGCTATGAAAGAAACTGTTGACAAATACAAAGGTATACATTGGTTGCGTGAAGCACTTAAAATATATCAACCTCAGACTGATACTTGTATACTCACAGTTCAAGATGGGCAAGACTTTACTGAGTTATATCCAAAGTATCGTGTTCTTAATTTGAATTGGACTGATGGAGCTCAATTAGCGGATGCACTCAACGCGGCTGATATCTTTCTAATGCCTTCAACAGAAGAATCTTTTGGCATGATGGCAATTGAAGCTATGGCTTGTGGAACACCTGTAATTGTCTTTGATGGCACTGCACTACCAGAGACAATACATGCCGATGAGGGGGGGGGTATGGTAGTACCGAGAAAAAATAGTGAAGAATTAGCTAGAGCCATTAACCAAGTTCTTGAAAATGACTCGCTGCGTATAGAAATGGGACATAATGCTCGTAATATTGCGGAAAAATACTACTCCTTTGACACCTATATTTCACGGCATCTAAAGTTATATGAATCAGTAATAGAATCTCACAAAAAAATCTAGTAGCTACAAATATTTACTTTTTTAAAATTAAATCCCAATGAAAATTATCACAATTCTTGGTACTAGACCAGAAATAATTCGTCTCAGTCGAATTATCGATAAACTTGATCAATCTTGCGATCATGTATTGGTACACACAGGACAAAATTTCGATAAAAATCTTAGTGATGTCTTCTTTCAGCAACTTCAAGTTAGAGCACCAAACTATTTTCTAGGAGTGCGCGGGGATAGTTTTGGAGAACAAATAGGTAAAATTATTATTGAATGCGAAAAAGTCTTTAATAAAGAACAACCAGACAAACTATTGATACTTGGCGATACTAACAGTAGTCTCGCGGCAATTGTAGCAAAACGCATGGGAATTCCTGTTTATCATATGGAAGCAGGGAATCGCTGCTATGACGATCGCGTACCCGAAGAAATCAACCGACGCATTATCGATCACAGTAGTGACATCCTGTTACCATACACAGAAAGAAGTAGAGCCAATCTTCTCAAAGAAGGTATTCAAAGCAATAAAATATACGTCACAGGGAACCCTATTTTTGAAGTCATTCAACATCATCAACTTACAATTAATACATCGACGATTCTCCAGCATTTAGAGATTAAAAAACAAGGTTATTTTTTGGTGACAATGCATCGCCAAGAAAATGTTGATATTCAGGAACGATTGGTTGGAATATTAACCAGTTTGGATGAACTACAAGCCAAGTATCAAGTTCCAATTGTATGTAGTTTGCATCCACGAACAAAACATTGGATGACTCATTACAATCTAACAATTAAAAATCAGAAGATATATCTGTGTGAGCCATTTAGTTTTTTTGATTTCATTTACTTGGAACAAAATGCTCTTTGTGTTTTAAGTGATAGTGGAACTGTTCAAGAAGAATGCTGTATTTTCAAAGTACCTAATGTTACCATTCGTGATGTAACAGAAAGACCAGAAACCCTCGAATCTGGCAGCAACATTCTAAGTGGAGCTTTCCCAGAGGATATAATTCGATGCGTTCGGGTTGTACTTAACCAATCTACTCATTGGGATGTTCCACAGGAATACATCACTCCTATCGTTAGCGAAAAAATCATTAAAATTCTTGCTAGTAATCTTTAAAAAAGAAAATCTCAGAAAAATATTCAAATAAATATATTGCAATGAATAATTCTCCATTTTTTAGCATATTAGTTCCAACTTATAACCAATGTCAGTATTTAAGTGAAGCCCTTGATAGTCTAATCAATCAAACCGATAAAGATTGGGAAGCTATTATTGTCAATGATGGCTCAACAGATAATACAGCCAACATTCTACAAATGTATGCTCAGCAAGATTCTCGTTTTCAAGTAATCAGCAAAGAAAACGGTGGCACGGGATCAGCCTTAAATCTAGCTTTAAATCATGCTAAAGGAGAATGGGTCTGTTGGTTAAGTTCAGATGACCTATTTGAGATAAATAAGTTAGCAATACATCGTGAATGGATTTACAAAAATCCTGACCATCGGTTTTTCTTCTCTAATTTCCAGCAACTAGTAGGAACAACAGGCAAAATCATTAATCTAAATCCTGATTTCGGCAAAGAAATGCCACTTATTGAGTTACAAGTTGTTGAAATGCTAAGAAGAAATTACGTTGCTGGTAATAGCATTTGTATTAATAGAGAAGCATGGCTGAATACTGGATATTTCAACGAGGAGCTAAGATATGCTCAAGACTATGATATGTGGCTTAGATTGATGATTAAATATAAAGCTTTATACATACCCGAATTTACTTATTTACAGAGAATTTATCCAGAACAAGAATCACAAAAATTTAGCGACTTCTGTTTATACGATTCTGCTAAATCATCTATCCAAGTTTTGAATAATTATGACCTTGAAGATTTATTTCCATTTTTGAATTTACAAGATTTTGTTTCTTTCAATAAGGCTATAAACATAATTTTTGATGTAATGTTTGATCCTAATGCATTTATTTATCGAATAGGCTTTCATCCGCTTTTAATCTTAAAATTCCAAAAGTTTATTAATAAATTTGCTAGTAGTAATGACAATATACATGCCATTTTTAACAAAAAACTAAATAGAAGCTCTAAAGATTTTAAAAACACTCTACAAGGATTTTGGAGTGAATCACTTAAAAACTCAAAGTACAACTTTTTTTCTGGTCAAGAAGAATCTTTAATTTTGTCTTTTGAAAAGCTGGCAGAAAATTATTACTGGTGGCTAAAATATATAGAGTCTGATTCACAGAATTCTATTTTAAATTATATTCAGAAATTTTGTAATTATCATATTCCCTTTTACCCAGATGACAATGGATTTGAGATAACTCTTCAACAACTAATCAATTTTTGTATGTCAGAAAACTCAGAAAATAATAATATAATATACATTGAGTTCCTGAAAATGAATCAAAGAGACTTCCCACTTTATTCATTCTCAGAGAAAATACTTATTTTAGAAAGACTTGATAAGCCTCTGGATTATATTTCTGAAAAAATCATTAATAAATATGGGAAATACAAGGGGTTAATGTTCGCTTTTTGGATTTATTTTTTACGCTTTTTAAGACTGTTCAGACAAGGTAACTTATATTCTAGATTTCAAAGTTATCTTAACTATCGTATTCACTTAAATAAAGATTAAAAATAAAGATTAAAGAATATGTTTCAATCTAATGACCTTGTTACGATCATTATTAGGACAAGTCAAGAAAAAAGACTACCGTTACTTAAAAATGCTCTTTTAAGTATTGTTGCCAATGATTATCGTCCCATTGAAATTATTGTTGTCGCTTAATCAGAACAACAAGTATTTATTGACAACTTTATTTACGTTTGAGTATTATAAATTTTTTGAATGCACTCTGAATAAGACTTGGCTGAGTGAATTACGAGATAATGTTTCTGCATTGTCTTGATTTTTTGGATGATATTAGCATTTTTAGAAAATTTACAAATTGATTCAATGACATCATCCTTTGTCCAATCAATAACTAATTCTTTTAAATCATATTTAATTAGCTCGGCTGCCATCCATGTTCCTTCTGTAACAAACGGAATTTTTCCAGCACATATACCTTCAACAAAAACACCTGATGTTCTTTCTTTATAGATTTTGGAGTTATATGGTAATAGTAAAATATCTATTTCCATTAACTGTTTTAAATATGCTTGGCGGGTTAAATAAGCAGGTAGATAAGTGATTTGAAAGTTATTGTTTGTTTTAGGTAAATATGCCTCTTTTGAAATAAATAAGTGGAGATTTTTAGCCATCGGATCTGCTAGGGTTACTAATCTTTGAATAATTTCTAAACCCTTTTCTGGATTTGGATTTCCACACCACCACGAAAGTATCGGAATATTCTCTTTATTTTGATTTGTTTGTATGTTTTCAAAATATTCCAAAGTTGGAGTATGTGGAATAGGAACTATAAATACTTGCCGTTTGAAATAAAATCTTAAGGAGTCTTGTAATTTTTCACTGTCGGTTAATAATACTAATTTGCCATTAGCAATTATTTTCTCAATCAACACATTCATGATTTTATAAAAAAAACCAATTAAATTTTTCTGATAATCATCATGTCTATACAATAGCCAAACTGTTAATTTGCGCGACGACAGAAATAACAAACTGATTAAAAAAGATAAAAGTTCTGATGGCTTAAAGCTATCAATAAAAATTATGGTTGGTGAGATATCATCTGCTACTGACAAAATATTATTTAAATATTGATGAATTGACTTTGCCAACTCAAATGAAATGAATAATAATCGAAATGTTTTTATTAATTTGTTTTCCTTTCGATTATCAAGCTTTCGGCAACCTAATAGGCAAGCCCTCCAACCATTTTTTAAATCTTGATCATTAAAATTAATAGGAAGTGCGGCATAATGCTGCCAACCTATTTCTTTTGTTGATTTGGAAATGGCATTGAGATACTCGTAGTTATGCCCAATTCCACCACAATCAAATAAGACAAGAGATATCAATATGGGATTAATTTTACTCATGGAACTGTAAATCACTAAGAATCTGTGTACTCTCTGATAAGTTGGAGGGCACTGGTCAGTTAAATCGTGGGGGAGTGAAAGGTTCTTTGCCGATTTCTTCGGGTTGTAAAAAATGGTTGAACCAAGGCTGTGAACCAAGATCGATGGCTAGTTCTAAGTTAGTGGAGTCGCAAACACAACATTGCATAGGTTTTTAAATATTGTGACTAATTATTGAGTCTAATTTATGAATTCCAAAATGAAGAGTGCTGTTCGTAGCGGTTATCGTTAAACACTTTATAAGCTAATTTAACAATACTAGAAGTAAGTTGACGATGCTCTTTCTCAATATTACTAACATTAACAATTACTTTCAATGCATTATAAGCTTTATGTGATGAAGGTAAGCAATCAAGTAAACGATATTCGTTAATTAATTTATTCACGCATTCAAAGCTATCCAAACCGAGTGAATCTGCATTTCTTATTTGTAAAAATTTTGCTATATTGCAGGCATATTCAATATCTGTACTGGAATGATGAACATAGGATTTACGATAACCTAAAGCAAGGTAAAAAAGCTTCTCGGCTTCATAAATCTCACGATTTTTAAATGCATACTCAATTCCTCCAATAGTTCTGTGTAGATACCAAGCTCGTAAATCCTCGATCTCGGCGCGGGGATGTTGAGTAGTTCGTTCTTCTGGATAATTCCAAAATATGCCTAATGTTTGATTGATTGCTTTAGTCTTAATAAAAGGTAGAATTCTACCCTTAAATTCTGTATCTCCTGCCGCAGTAAAAGAAGGATCGTAATATCCAAATCGTCTGTGAATGGAACGGCGATAAAGTGCGCCCACCCACGATAAATAACAGGTTTCTAGGTATACAATATCTTGCTGATAATCTGTGCGATCGTAAACCATGACATCACTAACGATAGTCCCATGCTCATCAACATTAGTCATTAGACTATTAGCTTGTATCCAATCCAGATTGGGATCCCCATCTAGTTCGGTAGATAAAATCTCTAAGCAGGTAGGAAGAATTGTTTCATCAACGCCTAAAAATGTGAGGTATGGCGATCGCGATAAACTAATCCCCCGATTCCAGTCGCTTTGAATTGACTCTCTTTTTGCTGAACGCACATAAATAATGGGTATATCCAAGGATTCTACTAATTCTTGAAATACTTTATATTCATTACTAGGAGATCCACTATCTACAAGAATTACTTCTACTAAATCTTTTTGCATTAATGTCTGCAATTTCAATGCAGTCAAAAATTGAGGCAGTTTAGAAGCAGCATTATAAAGAGACACTATCACTGATATTTTGTAATCGGATTTAATGCGTCGATCATCAAAGATTTCATAATTTTCATCATCTTGATGATTGATACGATTTCTCTCTAAAGCTTGATCTAAAATTGCTTTACAAGTTTTTCTACTTTCCTCCTCAGATTTACTGCCATACATTGCCTCAGCAACAACAGCTTCCCTTCCAAAGCCGCGATCATTCATGTTCTTGATAACGCATGGTAAGTTGTTGAATATGTCTTTACCCTGCGATCGCATAATTCTCAATTCATAGGTTGTTGCAACTAAATCATTGCCACGCAATCTTTCGAGTCTTGCTAACTCCTGCCAAGTTGCCGCTCGATTGATTTGAAACCTATTCCCAAGCTGAGAAAATCTTTTTACTTTATATTCAATTTCTGCATCTGTACTTTCAGGTAAACTCAAAACATTTTGTTGATTGTTTAGCAATAAAGGAATTGCTAGTAATTGCGAAAATCTCTGATTAGAAATTATCCTTCTAGCAACAGATTTGAGTTTAGATCGACTAAATTTAGAACGGTAAAACCGTAGCGAGTCATGAAACTCAACGGGAATTAATGGCTTAATTGCTCTGCCGATAGTGGATTTAACTGCAATGCGAGAATTTTGGTAGTACCCCATGATTTGATGATATATCGCATCTAATTCATCAGAAGTAGAGCGATCGTGATTTGACGGACTTTGATATATTTCTTCTAAAGTTAATCCCGATGTGTCAAAATCAGAACTCTGCAATATTTCAACCAAATTATGTCGATATTGATCGTAATTTTCTAAAACAGACTGTATTGTATCAATAGAAGCGTATATATTTTTAAGATCGATAGATATATAAGGGACTTGAGGTAAGCTCTCCTGTAAAAATCTACATACTCCTGCGCCTGTACCGATCGCTGTTGGGCAACCAGCTAGAAGAGACTCTAAGGCAACTAAGTTTAAGGTGTCATATCGGGATGGTACGAAGGTAATAGATTTGGTGCTAAATAAATCAGTTAATTGCTTTTGATTAAGGGCACGATAAATCTTTACTTCAGGCGATCGATGATTAATCATCTGTTGCAAATAATGCTTTGCACTATCACCGTCAAAACTATAACAGTCAGATCCAATAATATTCGCTTTGTTAAAACTCGAACGCTTTAGCCACCAGGCTATTTCTGCAAAAACTTCAGGGCTTTTAAGCTTTTCGAGTCTGCCGATAAAATTAAGATCTGGTAAATCAACTGAAGGATTTATTGATGTAGGTAAAGGTATGGTTAGAAATGAGAATGGATTTAAGTAATAAGACCTGAGAGAGCTAACTTGCTTCCATTCATCCAAATAGAATTTACTAATGCCGTATCTTATGTCAACAGTTTTATACTGCATTTGCTCCTGCAAAGTAGTTAGCGGTAAATCTAATGCAGGATTTTTTTTGTCTTCATCAAACCAATTCAGTTGAATTGATGTCGAAGTTCGTCCATGCATTGATAGAACAATGCGATCATACTTAACTTTAAAGTTAGATAATGCAGGTCTCAGTAGTGTTCCTGTTTGTTTATAATCAGGAATTTCAACTACATCAAAATGAATAGTCGGAAACTGCTCTGAAATGTTTGCAGCAATATTGTTAACCTCTAAAAATGTCCAAACCCAACGCAGGGAAATCTTGTCAAGATATGTGGTAAAATTTCTTGGGAAAAATTTCTGTTTATAACTTATTGGATGTGCATTAGAAGGTCTTTTAGAATCGAAATTTTCTATTTTAGTAAAATAATAGAAATTAAGATGAGGATTCTTATTTATTATGTTTCTATAGAAGGTTTGCCCACCTCCAGTTAAATAAAACAAATCAAAATCTACAATTAGTATATTCATTAATTTAAGTAATAGTAGTGTCACAGTATATAAGGATACAGTCGGGAGCATCTCAATTAGGCACTGAGCAAAAATACTTAGGGGAATAGAAATAGCCATTGAGATAAGCGCACCGATGTTTCAAAACTTGAGCAACATTTTGCTGATTCCTCTGAGCACCCGAAATCTTGACCCGACGACCAATCTGCTTAACCGCCGATTCAACAGAGCCAGAACCAATGGTTAGCCGCTGTTTCTATAGATAACCATACTCAGGTATACGATGACGGTGATTGCGTAAATAAGCCAGAAAATTGATAGCTCGTTTGAATTTACAACCTGAAAATAAGACAATCGCCTGCTCAACATCACCTTGCTAGAGAAAATCTTCTACCTTGGCTAGACGACGCAAAGAACCACCCTACATTGTGTAACTTTGCATCTTTCTCTAGACTGCAAAACTTCAGGCACTCTCTATACACGTTATGCTCTATGTCATTCAACTCCTTTATAAGCTCCACCTTACGGTAAGAAACTCTTACAGAATAGTCAAACAATCTACTTAGAAAGATTTGCCTCTTCCAAGCCAACATTATAAACTTTCCCCCGCATTGCATCGAAGTTACTGATACCGTGCAAGAACACCCTAGCAACATCACGAATGTGAATATAATTGCGCTTAAAATGTCCTTCAAAGATCAAAACTGCACGATCGTGAACAGCTCGATACACAAAGTCATTGCTAAGTAAATCTGTACGCATACGAGGTGACATGCCAAACACCGTAGCCAATCAAAAACTAATACTATTTTTGCGTTCTAAAACCTTAGCCTCCGCTTCAACTTTAGTCATACCATAAAGTGAGATAGGACGTAACGGTGAGTCTTCATTACAAAATTTTCCTTGCTCTCCAACACCATAACCACTATTTGTCGTAGGTATTAGAGTAGCTTGGCTGTCACTCGCCAGTTCGCATAACATTGCTATTGCTTCGTAGTTAGTTGACTTTGTTCCTATCAAGTCGCGATCGCACAAAAGTGCGCCAACTAATGCAGCAAGAGGAGTAATGATATCGGCATCAGCCAAAAGTTTTTTCATTAAATTGCGATCTCGGCAGTCACCACGTACTATCTCAAAACTTGAATATTGGCAGCAATTAGCTAGACTGTTTTGTCTATACATGAAATTGTCTAGGATAGTTACCGAATAACCTTTCGTTAACAATTCAAATGTTAAAACAGAACCTATGCAGACCGCTCCACCAGTGATAAGTATTTTTTTTGCATAACACAAATTTTTATTCGTTGTATTCAGGTATGTGCATAATACCAGTACGTTAAATCTATCCAACCTAAGTCAATATCAAGATCTAGCAAATATCGTATAGATCGCCTTGATTTTGCAAATAGTTACTTATTAAAACTCTAACCCATGCGTTCAAGCGTTAAGATATTGATTGGTTCGTAGATACGGTTTCGGGGTATCCCAAATCAATGGCTGTTAAACTTGCGCTGGATGATAAACAAGAAATACTTCGCCTCTATCGTGAGTCTGATGCTACCACAACTCAGTTAGCGAAGCAGTTTGGCATTAGTACGAGTACAGTTTTACGACTGCTACAAGAGCTAATTCCTGCTGAGGAGTATCGACTATTGGTGAGCAAAAAAAAGGCTGAAGGAAAAAGAGGATCGCGGGTCAATTATGAGGTGGGAGGCTTTCAGGTCAATCAGCTTGCTTTGATCCCTGACGATTTGCCCGTGGAGACGGAGGACGATAACGTTAATTTTGACCAAGGTGATGAAACGGCGATCGCAATGGATGAAAAGCTCGATGAAACGCTAAATATGCCTGAAGGCGACCTCGATGAGGATGAACTCGATGACGATGACGAATCCGAGGACGATCTAGTCGATGAGGATAATCTCGATCTTGGGGAGGATGAGTTAGAAGACTTCTCTGAAGATTCTGAAGATGATGATGCTGTTTTACCAATGTTTGCGGAGCTAAGGGGTGGGCATAGTACGGGCGATCGCCTTGAAATTTTGCCCCTCGACCGCGCTGATCTCCCGCTAATTTGCTATATCGTCGTCGATCGCATTGCGGAGATCATTACTCGTCCATTGAAGGATTTTAAGGATCTCGGTGCGATCCCCCCCGAAGAGTCACTGGCAAAAACCATCCCAATTTTTGACAACCATCGCGTTGCAAGGCGGTTTTCCCATCACAATCAGCGGGTGATTAAATTTCCTAGCGATCTGATCCATATTACTCGTCCTAAACTCGTTCAAAAGGGGATCACCCGTATCTTATTTAGCGGACAGGTGTATACGCTCAACTAGATCTTCAAGGTGCATTTCTGTAATTTATCTGTAATTCACAGAAATATAGAAAGTACCTTGAAGCTTGAAAATCTTGATATTGATCTTGATATTGATATAAATATTGTGTTAACGCTTTCCCCTTCAAGGCAAAAATTTTGGCAAATTGCCCATACGCCAGACCATGATATGTCCGTGGAGCATCTACTGGAGGGCGCTTTGGCGATCGCGTGGGAAGAATATCCCCGTATGGATCTCGGACATTATCGAGAAATTTTTGACCGCATGGTTGGAGACTTACAACCAAGACTCGCTGAAATCCGTTATCCGCTTAAGGTATTGCAGGAAATTAATCGATACCTATTTGACGAACTGGAATTTAGCGGTAATGAGCGAGATTATTACGATCCTCGCAACAGTTTTATCACTGATGTGTTGGAGAGGCGTTTGGGCATTCCTCTCACCCTATCACTGGTGTATATGCTGGTTGCTCATCGGTTGGGGTTTCCGATGGATGGTATCAGTTTTCCAGGGCATTTTATTATTCGCCCACAACATCCCGATCTCGATCTATTTATCGATCCCTATAATAAAGGCGAAATTCTCTTTCCTGAGGACTGTGCGGCGAAGTTGACCCAACTCTATGGCTATGAGATCCCACTTCAGTCGGAATACCTCGAACCTGTAAATATTCGCCGCATTTTAGATCGTTTACTTAATAATTTAAAACTGATCTACCTACGTCGCCGCGAACCCACTAAAGCCTTGGCAGCGATCGAGCGATCGCTAATGCTCAATCCCGATGTGCCGACCCAATGGCGCGATCGCGGACTAATTTGTTATCAGCTCGATCGCTATACCGAGGCTCGCATCGATCTGGAGAGTTATTTGCAACGGGTTCCCTATGCAGAGGATGGGCGCATTATTTTGCAATTGATTGCCGAAATGCAGGATTAAAAGCCCAAGGGGTGTTGCCGCGCTGAGCGCGGCAACACCCTTTGGGCTTAGTTACTTATAGCTGCCAATAACTGCCAATTTTTTGAGGACGATCGCCAGTTTAGTTTTGCCTTGCCATCCCGTATAGGCACTGTAAAGACATTGCTCGCCTACGCTTACAAACACATGTAAAACTTGGAAGGGGTTTTGCCATGTCCAGAGCTTAACATCCTTGCCATAGGTTTGATAAACCTTAGCTTTGGCAAAATTTTGGTTGTCAATTTCCGTAAGATCGAGCGATCGCAATTGGGCGATTAAATAGGATGCAATATCCGTTGATAGGGGCGCAATCTCAGGATTAGCCCAAAACTGGCGTATTGCAGCGGCAACTTGAGGATGATTTTTGAGCGTGGCATGACGTAGCCCCTGCAAACGCACAAAATTAGCATAGGCAAACTGAGAGCAATTTACGGGCACTGTACCGTCAGTATTATTGCCCAGATCGCCCACGATCGACAGCGTCGGAATCTTAGCGGCGATCGCTTCAGCGATCGAACGACGATTTTTGCCTAAATCGCGAGCAATCAGGGGGGACATTGCCAAGGGATCGAATAGTCTACCTAGATCGGAGCCACCTACAGGCGATCCGACTAGGACAAGGCTATGGACTTTACCCCACCATTCAGGATGGCGATTTAAAACTTCGAGCCAAATTAGTCCGCCCATCGAATGCCCCACAATTCGCAATGGTAGTTGGGGATAGGTGGAAATTGCCTCTGTGGCAATCGTTTCGACCTTATCAATCAATGGAACGATCGTCAGCCAAGTGTCGAGCCAACCGAGATTGGGCACATAGGTGGGAGTATTTACATCTACAAGCGATCGGGCTAAATAACCAATGTCTTGGGCGGTATCAGCCCAGCCATGCTGGGCAAACAACATAAACTCTTGAGCTCGGTCAGCTTTAGGCAGATAGGACTGGTTTGACATTGGGGAAAATTAGGGCGATCGCTAATAACTTAGGGACTTGCTATTAATTAAAGTACCTGTGGCTTCGACTACGCTCAGCCAACGTTAGCTGAGCGTAGTCGAAGCTAGATAACTTTGGTGGGACATTTTTTATCCGCAAGAGCCT
>NZ_LIRE01000482.1 GCF_001402795.1 Pseudanabaena sp. 'Roaring Creek' | reverse complement strand
ACTTGGCGACAGCTATAGCAATCCTAAATGTTTTGTGGAAGCGCACCCCAAAAAGGGTGCGCTTCCACAAAACCAAAAAACTACAAATGATTGAGGATTGCTATAGTTTTTGAAAGTAATGCTATAAATTCTTGTTACACATGCTACTTTTTTAAAGTCCTAGAAGCGGCTTAATAGCTGTTAATAGATTTATTTCAGTTTGATTAGCAAACTCTGTAGATCGAACTAAATAAAAGCTAATTATCAGCAGTTATTCTTGACTTCCCATGCGTTTGGAACAGTTACAGGCTTTTTTGGCAGTTGCAGAAACAGGAAATTTCCAGCAGGCGGCACAAAAGTGCGGGGTGAGTCAGTCAACCATCAGTCGGCAGGTGCAGTCGCTGGAAGCAACTGTGGGAATCACCCTTTTTCACCGACAGGGCAATGCTAAGTTGACTGTAGGAGGAGATCGCCTGCTAATCCATGCAAAGAAAATTTGCCAGATCTGGACGACGGCGGAGCAGGAGTTAAGCGATTTACGTGCAGGCAAACAAACCGAGCTTTGTGTGGCGGGAATTCCTTCGGCATGTGCCTATCAGTTACCACCCATCCTCCAAACCTTTGCTAAGACCTATCCCAATGTGCAGCTACGGGTGACTACTTTAGGCAGCGATCGCGCCCTCAAGGTTCTCAAAGATGGATTAATTGATATCGCGATCGTTATGAATAATCCCTTTTTGACAGCAAGCTCAGACATGGTAGTCGAACATCTATACGATGAAAAAATTCAACTGCTGCTACCCGCAAAACATCCGCTTAGTAAAAAAGAAACTTTGTCTTGGCGAGATTTACATAATTGTCCGCAGGCAGTATTTAAGGACGGTTATGGTTTACAACGTCTTGTCCAAGATCAGTTTAATCGTCAGGGGATTTCTTTAAATGCTGCCCTTGAGTTAAATTCTTTAGAAGCCTTTCGTGGGGTCGTTAAGCAAGGGAGTTTAGTCGCCCTTTTACCCGAAACTTTTGTGGTGGAATTAATTGGCGATCCCGATCTCGTAGTGCGATCGCTTAACGAACCGAATCTCACTCGCGAGATCGTTTTAGTTACCACTAGCGATCGCATCCAAATTCCACCAATTCAATATTTTTGCAAACTCGCTAGTCAGATGATTGGTCAGAGTCGTCCTACCATTCTTAAGAGTGCCTTTTAATCTACAGCGCTTTGCGCTCAAACCCAAACCAAGGAAATTTTTGAAAGCGTTGCTTAGCAACGCTTTCAAAAATTTTCCTGTGGTTCGTTTGATCGATAATTGCTGTAAGTAACTTGGTTTAAGAGAGTAGCGATGCTTCGCACCGCCACTCTCTTAAACCAAGTTATACCAATTCACTGAAGTGCGCCAACACTTTAGTGAATTAGAAAACAAACCCAGTAGGGTTTTGAGATTCCCAAAATGGCAACGCCATTTTGGGAATTGGTATTACTTGGCGACAGCTATAGATAGTCACTAATTTCTGGTCTATAATTCAACATCTGACCAACTTTTGTCTTAAATTCATCAAATAGTAATGAGTAAAGAATTTCGCGAATTTTTGCGTAAAGTTGGTAGCGGTACCCATACCAGCAAAAGCTTGACACGCCAAGAGGCAGAAACTGCCACAACCATGATGTTACAAGGGGTTGCCACCCCTGCCCAAATTGGTGCATTTATGATCGCCCATCGCATTAAGCGTCCAAACGGTGAAGAATTAGCGGGAATGCTGGATGCTTACAAATTGCTGGGGGCAAAGGTGGAGGCGATCGCTTCGGAAAAAAAAGTTCTAGTGCTAGGTTCGCCCTACGATGGTAGATCGAAGACCGCACCTGTTAGTCCTGCAACGGCGATCATGTTGGCAGCCGCAGGAATCCCCGTTCTGATGCATGGCGGCGATCGGATGCCGACTAAAGAGGGATTGCCCTTTATGGAAATCTGGCAAGCCCTAGGCTTAAATTGGCAAGATCTGAGCATCGAACAGGTACGGCAAAACTTGGAGACTCACCTTCTGGGCTTTGTTTATTTACCTAAGCATTTTCCCCTCGCTCAAAGTATCGTTCCCTATCGCGATCAGATTGGGAAACGCCCACCTTTCGCCACCCTTGAGCTAATGTGGTCTCCCTATCAAGGCAAACAAATGATCGTGTCAGGCTTTGTGCATCCACCGACGGAGACAAATATCCGCGAAGCTTTTGCGCTACATGACATTACCGAATTTGCTACGGTCAAGGGTTGGGAGGGGAGTGTCGATTTAGCCCGATCGCGTACGGCTATTATCGGTATCACTCGTGGCGATCGCTTTGAGCGATTGACCCTATCGGCAAGAAACTACGGATTTACTCCCGAAGATCCAGCGATCGGCGATGCTTCCGAAATAGCCACCAAAATCCTCTCTGCCCTCAAAGCGGAGCCTTCCGAATATCTCAATTCCGTATTGTGGAACTGTGGCTTTTATCTCTGGCTCTATGGAATACATGGTGAGATTGAAGAGGCGATCGCCCATGCCAGAGAGATTATCAGCAGTGGCGAGGCATGGCAAAAGTTAGAGGATTTACGGGGTTAAGTTCCTTTATTACAGCGCTTTGCGCTCAAGCCCAAACCAAAGAAATTCTTGAAAGCGTTGCTAAGCAACGCTTTCAAGAATTTCTTTGTGGTTCGTTTGATCGATAATTGCTGTAAAAAAAGTAAGAACCATAGATTGGCGATCGCCAGTTAACCAAAATATATTTCGGTAATTCATCCTCCTTTAAATTATGATGGTTTCATGAATCAATATTTTGCGACTGTGGCGAGGGGCTTAGAAGCGCTTGCAGCACAGGAATTAGAACAATTAGGTGCGCATTCCGTTGAGGCGGGATTTTGTGGTGTTAGCTTTGAAGGCGATCGCACTTTACTTTATCGCGTCAATCTCTGGGCAAGACTTCCATTCCGCATCTTAATGCACCTCGATCAATTTGATTGCCTTGATGCGGATGATCTCTATCAAGGGATTAAAGCGATCGACTGGTCAGAATTTTTAACCCCTGAAATGACCTTGGCTGTGAATGCTACGGGCAAAAACGATCAGCTCAATCATACGCATTTCACAGCGCTCAAAGTCAAAAATGCGATCGTCGATCAGCAGATGGATAGATTTGGTGAGCGATCGGATGTAGATACCCATGAAGCCGATTTGCGAATCGGTGTGCATATTGATGACAATGGTTGCACCGTTAGCCTCGATAGCTCTGGCAATAGCCTTCACCGTCGCGGTTATCGTCCTGCGGTGGGAGCTGCACCTTTAAAGGAATCCCTTGCGGCTGCGCTCATTCAGATGTCAGGGTGGCAACCCGATCAAATGTTTTATGATCCCCTCTGCGGATCGGGAACCTTGCCACTAGAAGCGAGTTTAAAAGCCCTCAATATTGCCCCTGGAATGTTTCGTGAACATTTTGGCTTTGAGACTTGGCTAGATTTCGATCAGGAACTTTTAGCGAGACTAATTCAAGAAGCTGACGATAATCGTTTAGATGCTTTACCTGCGCCGATCTGGGGTAGCGATCGCAATCCTGAAGTGGTTGATCAAGCAATTATTAATGCTAAAAATTGCGGCTTAGCCAATCACGTTTATTTCTCCGCATTAGATCTGGCGGAAGTTGTTGCGCCTGCGGATAGTGGGGTTGTTTTTTGCAATCCTCCCTATGGTGAGAGATTAGGGCGTGATAGTGATTTGGGCGCTTTTTATAAGCTATTAGGAAATGTTCTCAAGCAGCAATTTAAGGGTTGGACTGCTTTTGTCCTGAGTGGTAATAAACAGCTATCGCAAACGATTGGATTGAAGTGTGCGGAACGAACGGCGGTATTTAATGGAGCTTTGCCCTGTCAGTTGATGAAGTACGAGCTATATTAACGTGAGTTCGGTTTAAGCAGAATTGGGCAAAGCCCATTCCATTGGGACAAATATGCAGGCAGGTAGATCGGAATCGCCATAATTTCACTCATGCAAAGATATCGTGACCTTTGTTTTGGCTGTATTCCATTGCCCAGCAATGATTGTCGCCATTTTGGTTCAAATATAGCTATAGCCAAATAAGTTAAGACATAAAACCCAGAAGAGTGCTGCGGCGCTTCGCGCCGCAGCACTCTTCTGGGTTTTGTTTTTGTCCTAATATAACTGGCTACTGCTATATTTGGCAAAAATCATCGACGTGACCGAAAGGTTTTTCTAAACTATTAGTCATGGGAGTTACTTCGCTGAATTTGGTTTTTTTATTTTCAGCTTATCGAGTTTCCCCTTTTTTTGTCATTATCCTTATCCCGAGCTGACGTTATACCAATTCCCAAAATGGCAACGCCATTTTGGGAATCTCAAAACCTTACTGGGTTTGGTGTTTAATTCACAAAAGTGTTGTCACACTTTCGTGAATTGGTATTATTACAAGCTATTG
>NZ_LIRE01000481.1 GCF_001402795.1 Pseudanabaena sp. 'Roaring Creek' | reverse complement strand
TTAATTAAGCCCACTTACTTAATCACCAATGCTCGATAGATAAAACAATGACAGATGATTCACTAGGTTGGATGAGCGTACCGCTAGCGATCGTGGCAGGGACGCTCCGAGGAAGCGCTCCATTTCTATTTGTCAGCTTAGGCGAGTGCCTCACTGAGAAATCTGGCAAAATTAATCTCGGTCTGGAAGGAACCCTACTCACTGGGGCGATGACCGCCTATGCTGTCTCCTATCTAACCCAGTCTCCTTGGTTCGGAGTTCTCGTCGCTGGCTTAGCGGGAGTTGGCTTAGGTTTGATTCATGCGTGGTTATCGCAGCGTCCGAGGGTAAGTGATGTTGCCGTTGGCATCGCGATGATTATCTTTGGTAGCGGTATTGCTTTCTTTTTTGGTAAGGCTTTTATTCAACCCAAGGCAATTCCTTTACCCGTTCTTGAGTGGGGTAACTGGAGTACCTATTCACAGGTGCAATCAGCGCTAAAGGTCAGTCCTTTGCTATTGATTGGGGTTGCGATCGCCTTTTTCATGCAGTGGTTCTTTAGTTCGACCCGATGGGGCTTATATATTCGAGCCGTGGGCGATAGTCCTAGTGCGGCGAGGGCAATGGGTATATCGGTTGTGGGTGTGCGTACCTGTGCGATCGTGGCAGGGAGTTTCTTGGCTGGAATTGGCGGCGCGAGTTTATCGCTATATTATCCAGGACTGTGGTCGGAGCGGATTTCTAGCGGACAGGGCTTAATGGCGGTAGCTTTGGTAATTTTCGCGCGATGGCAACCAGTGCAATGCCTCTGGGCTTCCTTGTTATTTGGTGGCGCTCAAGCCATTGGTCCTGCATTGCAAGCGGTGGGTATTACCTCTTACTATTACCTGTTTAACGCTGCGCCCTATATTATGACTTTAATTATTACGATCGCCACTTGTTCGCCACGGAGAACATTGACGGGCTCCCCTGGAGCATTAGGGACTAATGAATAGGACTTAATTTGAACCTGACTAGACTAGTAAAACGAGTGGCGGCGCTTCGCGCCGCCGCTCGTCTTTTCGGTTTTATATCCTAAGCGAAACTTTCATTGCTATACAATAGATTTTCTGTTCTGATATCTAAATTCTTTGTCGATTATGGGAAATCAACGACCGATCGCGGTGGATTTATTTGCGGGAGCGGGAGGTATGACCTTGGGCTTTGAGCAAGCTGGTTTTGATGTACTTGCTTCCGTCGAGATCGATCCGATTCATTGCGCTACCCATGAGTACAATTTCCCCATGTGGAAAGTAATCTGTGCTAACGTCACAAAAATATCAGGTGATGAGATTCGTCAAAGATCGCAAATAGGCGATCGCGAAGTTGATGTGGTTTTCGGAGGACCTCCATGCCAAGGCTTCTCCTTGATGGGTAAACGTGCTTTTGACGATCCGCGCAATGAGTTGGTGTCGCACTTTATGCGCATCGTGACGGAACTCAATGCCAAATACTTTGTAATGGAAAATGTCAAAGGGCTGACCGTAGGCAACCACAGGAAATTTTTAGATGAAGTGATTGATAGTTTCGAGCAGCATGGTTACAAAGTCCTACAAAACTATAAAGTGCTTAATGCAGCCCATTTTGGCGTACCCCAACATCGTGAACGACTTTTCTTAATTGGTTGTCGCCAAGATGTCCATCTTCCTAATTACCCCGCCCCAATTACGAAACCTGCCAAGGCAAAACGCATTGCGAAGGAGCTGATCGATTTGCCCAATGGTCCTACGGTCTATGAAGCGATCGCTGATTTACAAGATATTGCCCAACATCCTGCATTGCGCAATCAAGACTTTTGTACGGCTACGATTAGCGGTTCTAGTAAGTATGTAGAACTGATCAATGATTTTGGGAAGGCTAACTTTGGCTATAAACGCAAGCATAATGCCAATATCCTCACTTCGAGCCTAATGTCCAAACATGGAGAGAGTTCAAAATACCGATTTCGGAATACGGCGCAAGGAGAAGTAGAACGCATTAGCCGATTTTATAAACTGGATTTAAATGGGATTAGCAACACTCTGAGAGCAGGAACACCTAGTAATCGAGGCGCTTTTACAGCACCTCGACCTATCCATCCTAATTCCCCAAGATGCATAACCGTCAGGGAAGCGGCAAGGTTACATAGTTATCCCGATTGGTTCCGTTTTCATAAGACTATCTGGCATGGCTTTAGACAGGTTGGGAACTCCGTTCCGCCCCTATTGGCTAAAGCCGTAGCTTCTCAAATCATGGAAATATTGCAACCTTACCCTGCTATAGGTAAAGATGAATATGTTTTGGGAGAAGACAAACTATTGCAGTTGAATATGACTACAGCCGTTAAATATTACGGAATTAAGCCACATACGATCGAACCAAGAACCAAAGTTCGATAGTTGCCGACAATAATTGCCGATAATAATTGCCGATAATAGTTGCCGTCTATGAGGGAGCCATTCATAAATTGCTCCTGCATCGCATTCTCTGTTTGGGGCTTATACCAATTCCCAAAATGGCAACGCCATTTTGGGAATTTCAAAACCTTACGGAATGTGAGTTCGGGTTAAGCTGGCAAAATTTACAGCGCAAAGCGCTGTAAAAGCCCAAAAGTAAAAGCATTGCTACACAATGCTTTTACTTTTGGGCTTTTACATTTATTAATCCCACCACAATCCAACTGATTTATTGAGAGCGAGCGATCGCTTTAGAAGTTCAAAACCGTAGTTCTCATCATTGAAATCGATATCTTTTACGAATTCTTGAAAATTCTCAGGAATATCCTGTTCTGAGGCTTCCATTTCTTCGAGCAGATCGCCAATACAGCCAAAATGTTGATCGATTATGTCTGGGCATAGTTTATAAATATCTATGGAAAGTTCCGTTAGATCTTCGGGGAGGTTTAAAAAGAATATATCCAACGCATCTTCCTCAACATTATCAATGCTAATGCCATACTGAGCGTCCCACTTAGACAACCACTTGATAATATCCTCCGTTTCTAGATCGTAATTAGGAGCATTTGTACTTTTATCCCTTAAAACTTGATATTTATCCATGAGTTTTACCTAGTTTGTTACTAATAGTTAGTTCATCAGGTTAAAGAACAAAGGCACTGCTGAGCAGTGCCTTTGTTCTTACATCCAACTGGTTGTACCGTCTTTCCGATCGATCAGAGTAATGCCTTTATCTTTTAGGTAATCGCGAATGCGATCGCCTTCCTGATAGTTTTTTGTTTTTTTTGCCTCAATTCTTTGCTGAATTAAGCTTGTAATTTCAGTTTCACTGAGACTTTCAGGCTTCACTCCGCGATCGCTAATCTTGGCAATAAAGCCTAAAATATTCGTCATGTAACTGAGGGCTTGCCAGTCTTTAAAGAGAGTTTCCGAACTAGCAGCCGTTTCACCTGTATGGGATAGGGAATTTCGCTCTGCCCGCAATTTCTTAGCTAGTTCAAATACGTAGGAAATTGCTACCGAGGTATTAAAATCATCCTCCATTGCTTCTTCAAAACCAGCGATCGCCTCGCTAACTTCATGGCGCAATGGAGGATCGATCTGCTGCCATCCCCACCTTTCGCCGAAGTCCGAAGCAAATAGCATTCCCTCGCGAATTGTCTCCCAGCCTTTAGTTGCGGCGTTAATTGCCTCCTCCGTAAAGTCAATCGGTTGGCGGTACTGCGCTTGCAGAACAAATAAACGGATTGCCATTGGGTCGAAAACTGTCAATAAATCGCGAATCGTTTGGAAATTATTGAGCGATTTGGACATTTTCTCGCCATCAATATTGACAAAGCCATTATGCATCCAGTAGTTCGCCAAAGGCAGTTTATAGGCTGCTTCTGATTGCGCGATTTCATTCTCATGATGGGGAAATTGTAAATCCGTACCACCTGCATGGATATCAATGGTTTCTCCTAAATGAGATCTCACCATTGCCGAGCATTCGATATGCCAACCTGGACGACCATCGCCCCAAGGCGATCCCCAAAATGGTTCATTCGGCTTAGCCGATTTCCATAGAGCAAAGTCAAAGGGATAGCGTTTTTGTTCTTCGCGATCGTCAACGCGCCCGCTTGCCCCCGCTTGCATATCTTCGAGTTTGCGCCCTGACAACTTGCCGTAGGTGGGAAATTTCTGCACGGCATAATACACATCGCCATGAGAAACGTAGGCATAGTCGCGATCGATTAATTGCTGAATGAGTTCGATAATTTCAGGAATCGTGGCAGTGGCTCGGGGATAACTATTAGCTTTGGCGATATTGAGCCTTGCCATATCCTCATCGTAGGCGGCAATATACTGCTCTGCGATCGCCTGCATAGTCGTATTTTGTTCCTGAGCCCGCTTTAAAATTTTGTCATCAATATCGGTAATATTCTGGACAAACTGAACTTGGTACTTGGTTTCCAGATAGCGTCGCACCATATCCCAAACTACATAGGCTCTGGCATGACCCAAATGGCAATAATCATAGACCGTTACACCACAAACATACATTTTTACAATTCCCGATGTGAGGGGAATAAAATCTTCTTTGCGTCTGGTGATTGTGTTGTAAATGCGAAGGGTCATGAATTTGACTGCTAAATTGACTGCTAATTTGCTGATTTATGTTGCGTATTGATAAACATGGCGCGAGCAAATTATACAGTAGCTTTAAATGTCAATTCAAAAATTCATCAAACCCCAAAGAGCGTTGCGTTGTAAAGTGCCGCGATTCTCTTTGGGGTTTTGGCTGCATGGCAATCTCTATTTAGAGAACCTGTACCTGCATACTTTCCCACTGCGAGAGGCTATAGGTTTTGAGCTGTAGAGCGTGAATTGCACCAGTGTCAAGGTGCTCTTGAATTGCACCATAGACCAGTTTATGCTGCTTGATCATCGATAAACCTTCAAATTGTTCGGCGACGATGATTGCGGTAAAGTGTTGACCATCATGATTGGGATCTTCCACCTGTACCTTGGCATTAGGTAAAGCGGCACGAATTAAATCGGCGATATTGTTGTGAGAAATCATGTCGAACAAACTCAAATTGGGAAAATTTAATTAACTGTTTAAATTGTGGCACGAAGGATAATGTTTATGCTGCCAAGTAAGCTGCCATGTAATTAGTTCGGCATAATTAAAAACCCAAACCAGAGAGCGTACCGCCCGCGTAGCGGGCGGTACGCTCTCTGGTTTTACTAAGGTAAGGCAGAAGTAAGCTTAAAACCTAGAAGCTTAGTTTGCTATCATGGCGAGCAAACCAAGCTCCGAACTGAGCTACTTGTATGGATTTGATATAGAGATTTTATGAAAATTGCAACTTGGAACGTCAATTCAGTGCGGACGAGGATTACCCATGTTTGTGATTGGTTGCAGGCAAATCCTGAGGTTGATGTGCTGTGCTTACAGGAAACCAAAGTGGTTGATGGCGACTTTCCCCATTCACCCTTTACGGAGTTGGGCTATCAAACCTATATTTATGGACAGAAATCCTATAACGGTGTGGCACTGATTTCGCGATCGCCTTTACAGGATATTCAAACTGGGTTTGCTGCGGTATTGGGAGAAATTTCCGAGCCAAGTCTGGAGGATCAGAAGCGCTTGATCGCCGCAAAGTATGGCGATGTCCAGATCGTGAATATGTATGTCCCCAATGGCTCGGAAGTAGGGAGCGAAAAATATGAATATAAGTTGCGTTGGCTGAAATTATTGAAGGAATATCTGCAAGCGTTGTTAAAACAAAATGACGAAGTGCTAATCTGTGGCGATTTTAATGTGGCGATCGCCGATCTCGATATCTACGATCCCAAAGGACGTGAAAATAAGGTGATGTCAACGGATATCGAACGCGAAGCCTTAGATGCGGTTTTAAATCTGGGATTTAAAGATGTATTTCGGAAGTTTGAATCGGCGGGCGGGTACTATAGTTGGTGGGATTATCGTTCTGGAGGCTTTAGTCGCAATCGGGGCTGGCGGATCGATTACCATTTCTTAACCGAGCCACTATACGATCGCGCTACAGCCTGTGCGATCGATGTCGAACCTCGAAAACTAACGCAACCTAGCGATCACACTCCCGTCATTGTCACAATTGATTGATTTTGATTAATTGTGATTAATTTTGATTAATTACTAATTTTTACTGAAGTACCTCAGCATAATTAAAATCCAGATCTAAAACCTGCGGCACACGCGCAGCGTGTGCTAAAGGTTTTAGGGTTTTATATTTAATTAAGCCCACTTATACCAATTCCCAAAAGTGTGACAACACTTTTGGGAATTGAAAACCAAACCCAGTAAGGGTTTTAAAATCCCAAAATGGCAACGCCATTTTGGGAATTGGTATTACCTATTAATTTATTTAGATTATTTAGAGTCGAAAACTTTAGCTATGAAATACCGCATCTTTTTCGCGATCG
>NZ_LIRE01000480.1 GCF_001402795.1 Pseudanabaena sp. 'Roaring Creek' | reverse complement strand
CTTTTTAGACTTCTGCGTAAGGTGAGTTATAAATTCGTCCAGAATTGGTTTATTCAGTTGAAATAATGCCTAAACAGCCAAGATACTTAAGGACTTTAATTTTTCGGTATTCGATAAAACCTTTGCCCTAAGAGCTTTACATAGATCCTTTCCTTTTTAGGACTACCCATATTTTTTGGTGATTGGTAATAGGTGATTGGTAACTATTTTTTACTTTTACCTTTTTGCTTTTTCCTTGCTTAACGCTTGTATTTTAAACATTTATTCAAAAAACAAAAAATTATGCCTCATAGTTTAGTTGTTAATTTTATGCCGAAAACGCCAATTTATCCTGAATATCTAACAGGACGACATATTCACGCACTTTTTTTGACCTTAGTTAGTTCTGTTGATAAAGAATTAGGCGATCGCCTGCATGGTGAAAAAGCCAATAAAGGATTTGGGTTGAGTCCGATTCAGCAATTGGCGATTAGCGATTGGCGGTTAGCGATTAGTTCAGATAAGAATAAACCCAAACTAAAACAAGCTAACAACCAACAGCTAAAAGCTAAAAGCCTCTCTTGGCATCATCAAGAAATTCCCACTTCAACCCCCTGCTGGTGGCGCATCTCTCTGTTAGATGAAGTTCTCTTTAGCAAACTCACAGGGCTTTGGCTAAATCTCAATCCCGATCGCGCTTTTCATCTCGGTTCCGCCGACCTCTATATCACTGGTATCCTCGGCACGCCTCAATCGAGCCAACCTTGGTCAAACTTCGCCACCTATCAACAAATCTACGATCGCGCCTCAGATAGCGAAAAAACGATCGCCTTTCATCTCGCCACCCCCACCGCCTTCCGTCAAGGCAAATACGATTCGCCATTACCCACCCGCGACAACGTATTTAATAGCCTATGCGATCGTTGGAATACCTACAGCGACATCCAAATCAATTCTGAAATTATCGAATATATCTTTCCCAGTCGTTTTGACATCAAAACAGAAGTAGTCAAAAACTATGATACCCACACCTTTATCGGCTGTGTTGGAGAGATCGGCTATCGGATTCTCGGTGATGCTTCGCCAGAGATCGTCAAACAGATTAATGCTCTAGCCGACTTTGCGATGTTTGCAGGAATTGGGAGAAAGACGACGATGGGGATGGGGATGGGAAGACGAGTATGAATGAACCAATCCCCATTGCCGCTTTAAATCAATATGCCTACTGCCCCCATCGTTGCTGGCGAATGTTTTGTGCGGGAGAGTTTGTCGAGAATCATTACACGATTGAAGGAACCGATCTGCATCAACGGGTGCATACGGTTGGCGAAAATCAACGGGAGGAAACTTGGCAAATCAGGGCAATCTGGCTAAAGTCAGAACAATACGGATTGATCGGCAAATCTGATTTGATTGAGGAAGTTGATGGCAGTCTCTATCCCATTGAATATAAACGCGGACATAAGGGCGAGTGGGATAACGACGCGATGCAGGTAGTCGGTCAGGTGCTCAGTTTAGAAGAGATGACGGGTAAAAGCATTACTAGGGGTTATATTTATTACGCTCAGACGCACCAAAGACAAGAAGTCAAGATTACATCTGAGTTACGAAAAGAAGCGATCGCGGCAATTGTTGAAATTTCGCAAATGATGGATACTGGCAAAATGCCTCCTGCAATCTATGGCAATCGTTGCAAAGGTTGCAGCCTGTTCACTCAGTGCGTGCCAATGGCGAAGGAAAAGGTAAGCAAATATAAGGAAGGAGCTTAAAATAATGGGAACGGTTTATGTAAGTCAGGATGACTCGTTTATTGGCAAGACCGATGAACGTTTGACGGTAAAGGCGGAGAAAAAGCAAATTCTAGATGTGCCATTGATTAAAATCGATGGACTGGTAATCCTCGGTCGCGCCACGATTTCCCCTGCGGCAGTAATGGAACTACTAGAGCGAAAAATTCCAATGTCATTCATGACTGGAACGGGGCGCTTTCTCGGTCGTTTGGAACCTGAGTTAACCAAAAACATTTTTGTAAGGCGATCGCAGTGGGATGCAGCAGGGGAAACTCCGAAAGCGATCCATATGGTTCAAGCCTTTGTGCGCGGCAAGTTAAAAAATTATCGTGCGTCATTAATGCGGCATCTGCGGGATTATCCCGATAATGACTTACAGAAAGCAATTGACGATCTCGAACGAGCGATCGATTCGCTGGCTGCGATTAAGGCGATCGCGAGTTTGCGTGGTGTGGAGGGGCATGGTAGTGCTGTCTATTGGCAAGCTTTTCCCAAATTAATTCGCGCCGATGGGTTTAGCTTCACGACCCGCAATCGCCGACCACCTATCGATCCCGTAAATGCGATGTTAAGTTTTGGCTATTCCCTATTGCGCCACGATATTCAAGGGGCGCTCAATATTGTCGGTTTCGATCCTTATTTGGGCTATTTGCATACCGAGCGCTACGGTCGTCCTAGTCTTGCCCTCGACCTAATGGAGGAGTTTCGCCCCTTGATTGTCGATGCGATCGTGCTGTCGGCAATAAATCGCAAAGCGATCGCGCCTAAGGATTTTACTTTTGAGCCACTTAGCAAGGCGATCTCTCTATCTAATGAGGCAAGAAAAGTATTTTTGACGCTGTACGAGCAGAAGAAACAATCACAATTTAAGCATCCTGTTATGGGTCGTCAATGTACTTACCAAGAGGCTTTTGAGCTTCAGGCAAGATTGCTAGCTAAGTATCTAATGGATGAAACGGATAAGTATCCGCCGTTAGTTTTGAAGTAAGTTATGTTCATAGTCATCTCCTACGATATTCCTGAAGACAACCGCCGTACTAAGATTCATAAGATCCTCAAGTCCTATGGGCAATGGATGCAATTTAGTGTCTTTGAGTGCGAATTAACCGATGCTCAATATGCAAAGTTGCGATCGCGCTTGAGTAAGTTGATTAAGCCTAGCGAAGATAGCATTCGCTTTTACTTCCTATGTGGTTGCTGTCAGCCTAAAATAGAACGCATCGGTGGCGAGCAGGTACGAGACGACACAATATTTTTCGCTTAATTTTTAGTTCATGGTTTGCGCGAGTCGTTGGGTGTTTTTGAGGAATATATGCAATTGTTGGTAATAAATCCGTTAACTAGTATAAATTTGGAGGTGATCGGGCGAGTTGTTCGGTTCGCGCAAGTCCTGATTGCTTTGCTACATCTAGATTTCCGATGTTTACTACAAGATCTCAATTCGCTTCAATCAGCCCAAATCTGCTACAATTGCGATCGTTCGCGCAACTGTACCTTGAAAACTAAATATCATATAGTTTCTAAACGCGGGCGGCTTCAAACCATCTAAAACCCTTCTAGGGATTGAAAC
>NZ_LIRE01000479.1 GCF_001402795.1 Pseudanabaena sp. 'Roaring Creek' | reverse complement strand
AATCACTTCTTTGCATCTTTGTGGGGATATGTGAAATTGGAGGTTCTTAAACTCAATTCTAAGCTCAATCATTTTGCTCTCAAATCCAAATTGTATATTAAGGCTTTGCAGCAATCTTACTTGGAATGGCAATCCCTGAAACCTTTTTAGACTTCTGCGTAAGGTGAGGTGCTAAGTCATTTCTCAGATCATTGATAAAGTTAAATCCTTCATCAAATTGGTTGTTTGAAGCTTTGTTTTTTGAAACAAATCCTAAATCTTTGACCAGAAGAGGAGATTTCTTCTTAATCAGCTTGAGTACATCTCTAATATAAGATGGTTCTTCATAATCACTATCTCTAGATGGCGCATCGGAGATAGGCGTATCTGTATATGAGCCAAGAAGTCTTCGCAGACCTGATTCTATCATAAGAATTTTAGCTAACAGGTACAGAGAGACCGCAGGTTTACCTAAATCTTCAAATGTAACAATACCTTGTAGTTTGTTTGCTTCCCCGACAAATAACCGACCACCATCGGAAGTTGCAAGTTTTTCAAATGCTTCTTGTAGAGAGGCATTGGGGCTAACCATAACAGCTTCATTTATTGGATGAATCACCTTGTGAATAGGTTCACTGTCATGGAGTTGTTTAATCTCTGCTTTTGACACAAAACCCAGTTGTTGATCTCCATCACTGATGGGTACGATGTCAAAATCATTAGCAGTCATCAAAGCCAATACTTCTAGAGCGGGTACATCTGGATGAGATTCAATCAAATCCATAGTTCCAAAGTGTTTGACACGAATTGCATCATTTGCTAATCCATCTAAATCTGCAATATTTCTAAACATAATCAATCCTAAAAATTACGAATGTATATGATTTTGAGCAAGATGCTCTTCTAGCAATTCCTCTAAATCCAACTTTAGAAGTGCTGCTATTCTTTTGCTAGGAGTTTTTTCTATTTCCATTAGAAGTCTCACTGCCTGCTCATGCCATTCTTTATTTACATGGGGACAGGTGAACTCATCATGAATTTCTGATAATCCTGCCATAGCTGCTATGAAACCACTAAACCCATCGACATTACGCTTAACATCACATTCAGTACTACAGACATTACACTTAAATGTTTCATTGGCATTAGGTTTAGTTACTCACCTTACGCAGAAGTCTAAAAAGGTTTCAGGGATTGCCATTCCAAGTAAGATTGCTGCAAAGCCTTAATATACAATTTGGATTTGAGAGCAAAATGATTGAGCTTAGAATTGAGTTTAAGAACCTCCAATTTCACATATCCCCACAAAGATGCAAAGAAGTGATTG
>NZ_LIRE01000478.1 GCF_001402795.1 Pseudanabaena sp. 'Roaring Creek' | reverse complement strand
ATTTTACATATGTTATGTTCGCCTTGAAGCGACCTGCCAATTTTAAAAGCCTTGCTAAGTAATACCAAATCACAAAATGGCGTAGCCATTTTGTGATTTTTAAAACCCTTACTGGGTTTGGTTTTCAATTCCCAAAAGTGTAGCCACACTTTTGGGAATTGGTATAAGTGGGCTTAATTAAATATAGAACCCTAAAACCTGCGGCACACGCTGCGCGTACGCCGCAGGTTTTAGCTCTGGATTTTAATTATGCTGAGGTACTTACTCCCCCCTTATACCAATTACTTATGCTTAGCTACTTAAAGCCTTTAAAAAATATCAGTATTTATTTATAACGTAAAGCATAATTAGCCACATGCTTTAACTAAAGTCCTTAACTCAAGGCTTTAACCAAACCGATATCCTTTACCGTATACAGTATTTATCAGAGAGGTTTGGCGATCGCGATCGATTTTGCGTCGTAATAACTTGATCTGAGCCACAAGCGCATTACTCGTTGGCGCAGTTTCTTCCTCCTTCCATAAATATTGGTAAATTTGTTCGTGGCTGAGTAACTGATTGGGATGCAGCATAAAGTATTCCAAAAGTTGATACTCTCTTTCGGTTAAAGCGATCGCAATTTGCTCTCGATATACGACTTGATTATCACGATCTAGTTCCAAATTCCCATAACTCAATTTTGCAGGGTCGCTAGCGGGAGCAAGTGGCGGCAGCGATCGGCGCAGTAAGGCTCTCACCCTAGCCAGTAATTCACGTAGTTCAAAGGGTTTAACAAGATAGTCATCGGCTCCGCTATCCAAACCCTCAACGCGATCGTCAAGGGTATCTTTTGCTGTCAGCATGAGTACAGGGGTAAGATATCCAGCTTGGCGTAGGGTCTTACAGATCTCAACCCCTGACTTCTCTGGCATCATCCAATCTAATATTAATAGGTCATAATTCCCAGCCTGAGCCAATTCCCAGCCGCGATCGCCAGTAGTAGCGCTATCGACCACATAGCCTTGACTTGTCAAAATCCTTTGTAATGGCTCGGCGAGCTCTTCTTCATCATCTACTAACAAGATGCGCATAAATCCCTACATAAATTCCTACAGCAATTTTCGATCAAAAGAACCACAAGAAACTTTTTGAAATTGTTGCTTCGCAACAATTTCAAAAAGTTTCTTGGTTTGGATTTGAGCGCAAAGCGCTGTAAATTCCTAGTACTTGTCAAACTTTCCATGTCAAACTTTCCATATCAAACTTTCCCTAATTGCGTCACCGCAACATGAGAAAAACCAATGGCACAAGTAGCTAGGCATAAGTAAACTTAAAACCCAGAAGAGCATACCGCACGCTGCGCGTGCGGTACTCTCGCTAGCTATTGCGGTTTTCAAATGAGTGCGTACTCATTTGAAAACAAAAAACAATTCTAGTAAGGGTTTTGAGTTTTCATTTTGCCGTAGGCAAAATGAAAACTGCAATACTTATCGGCGCTGACGCTTCGCTTCATAGAGCAGCAGGGACGCACATACAGCTACATTCAGGGACTCTACCCGATCGCTTTGAGGAATCGCCACAGCTTCATCGGCAAGTTCGATTAATTCCGCTGACAAGCCATTTCCTTCATTGCCCAACAAAATTAAAGTCGGTTGCGTGAAGTCGTAGTCCCAATAGGTTTTCTGGGCATTGGCTAGCGTCGCGATAACTTTTATCCCCTGTTCTTGCAATTGGCGAATATCTGCGGCAAGATGGGTGCTTGTTTGCATGGCACAGCGAAACCATTGTCCTGCGGTGGCGCGAATAATTTTAGGATTAGTTAAATCAACACTATCGCTACTCACCAAGATGCCATCAATGCCCACTGCGACTGCTGATCTCACGATCGCGCCAATATTTCCGGGATCTTGAATTGTCTCTAGGGCTAAACCAAGAGTCTGGATTTTGGCAGTTTCTCGCGATGGTAAGCATGCTGCCGCGATCGCTCCATCGGGATTTTTAGTCGTCGCGATCGCTTGGATTACTTCTTCTGATACGATTTCGAGTCTATCAATTTCCTCTACAGATGCTTCAATGCGAGCGTACAGTTCGGGATTAGAGATAATCCACTTTTCGGTACAGCAGACAATAGATAGGGGATAAGCCGTAGTGATCGCTTCCGTCAGTGCGTGGGTTCCCTCCACTAAAAAGAGCCCATGCTCTTTCCGATCCTTCGCTGTTTCACCAAGCGATCGTAATTGTTTGACTAATGGATTTTTGGTACTGGTGAGCAAGTCTTAGTCCTACGATGAAAATCAACATACGCTTCAAATTATAGCAATCTCGAATGATTCTCAAAAACAACGAACCACAAGGAGATTTTTGAAAGCGTTGCTTCGCAACGCTTTCAAAAATCTCCTTGGTTTGGGTTTGAGCGCAAAGCGCTTTAAGTCAAACCCAATAGAGAGTGGCGGCGCTTCGCGCTGCCACTCTCTATTGGGTTTGATTTTTGTCCTAACATTA
>NZ_LIRE01000477.1 GCF_001402795.1 Pseudanabaena sp. 'Roaring Creek' | reverse complement strand
TATATGCTTTGAGCACATAAAAACTCAAAAAACCGATGGAGATGGCTTTAGCGATCGCCATCATAAGCGATCGCCAGTATATAGCAATCCTAAATGGTTTGTGGAAGCGCACCCCTTCGGGGTGCGCTTCCACAAACCCCAAAATCTACAAATGATTTAGGATAGCTATAATACCAATTTCCAAAATGGCAACGCCATTTTGGAAATCTCAAAACCTTACTGGGTTGGGTTTTTAATTCACGAAAGTGTTGTCACACTTTCGTGAATTGGTATTAAGATGGTGGGAACAGGAGAATTCTCCCCCAATCGCATGATTTTTATAGATTTCGCAATGGAGTTTCCTGACCGTAAATAAATTTACGCTCCAAATTATTGCCAAGGAACCATAGAGCGATCGCGATCGCCACGACAATCGAACCAATACCTATCACGGTTATATTCGCTGGGGCAACCCAGAAACTAAGTAAGGGAATAACCGTCCATGCGATCGCGGCGATCGTCATACTTGCGGTTTTGAGTCTGCGAACATTTCGCAAAGCTTGACGGCAACTCGCACATTTAGAAGTATGGGAATGATAGCGATTTAGGAGAACTTCCTTAACTAAGGGGGCGGCTAGTTGCTGACCAGCAAATGGATCGGCTTGATAGCGGCTGACCCATTTCCGTAATTCAGTCACATAGTTATCGGCTGAGGTAGCAAGATAAAAAGCTTTTGCATGATTGACACGATCTTCCATCTTGGCAAGAGCCTGTTCGAGATAGCGCTCTTGGTAATGTAAGAAGATCTGGTCATCCTCAAGGATTCCATTCTGTCCAATATGGGAATACCAACGAGGAGTAATGCCAATAAAGAAACGAGGAATAGCCGAACTAAATTGAAAAGGAAATCTTGCAAATAACCGACATTCTCCCTTACGGGTCGGTGTCGCATAAACGGCGGTAATGGTTCTCCCAAATTGTTTAGAAGTCAAATCGTGCCACATCAGAGAAGGCGCAATAAAAGTAGTATCTTGCCTTCCTAACTTTCCTCGTCTCGGACCTTCTTCCCAAGTCCCTTTAAATCCATATTTTTCGGTTTCGAGAACTTCTAAAACCATCGGCGCGGCATTAGCACGATTGCCAACGGACTTATGATGGGTAAAGGGAAGATGGCTGGCATCGAGAACATTTTCTAAAAGGGTAATCGCATCGTAGGGAAGATCGCGAAAGGTTCCGAAAAGAGTCCATTTATCAGTTTCAGTCTCGAGGGGTTCGATAATGGGGATTTTGACTTGAGGTGCATTTTCGGGTTTACCCGCGTAGATAAATAGCAGTCCTTGTCGTTCCGCTGTGGGCAGGGATGACACGCAAGCTCGCTTTGAAGTATGGGCGGTTCCTCCTTCAGGTTGCTGCGGTATGCGATCGCAACTGCCATCGCCCTTAAAGGCCCAGCCATGATAGGGACATTCGAGTAAACCATCTTCGGCAATTCTACCTTCCGATAGAGGTACGAGGCGATGCGGACAGCGATCGTCGAAGGCTTGCCATGCATTACTATGGCGATCCCACCAAATGACAAGATCCCGCTCTAGCAAAGTAAATTTGGCAGGTTTAGTTTTATCTAAGTCTTCCAGATAAAAAACGGGATACCATACCTCCAGCCAATCAAAGCGATCTGGATCTCGTCCGCCCGCTGGCAATATTTCGGCGCAATTAATATTCAAGCTATTTAGGCTATTGCTTACAGGATGGGGATCGTCTATCAGTAAGGTATTTGCAGTCATGGTTACAGCCAAACTTTTAACTTCTTATTTTAACATTGTAAAGTTATGTATAGCTGCCGCCAACTGTATCAGGACATAAAACCGCAAAGAGAGTTGCCGCGCTCCGCGCGGCAACTCTCTTTGCGGTTTTGATTTTGTCCTAACAAAAATGGCAGCGGCTATATAGTTTAGCTTGCGATCGCCAAAATTGCAGGGACTTAATA
>NZ_LIRE01000758.1 GCF_001402795.1 Pseudanabaena sp. 'Roaring Creek' | reverse complement strand
GCGCCGCAACACTCTTCTGGGTTTTATGTCTTAACTTATTTGGCTATAGCTATATTTTGAAAGATCAGAACTTTCTATTTCCAAGAGAAATGTGGCAATTTGTGAAGCATTTCTCTTGGAAATGGATTTAATGATTTAACCAATTTTCAGGTACAACAATTAATGTCGTGCCCTGTCGGCGCAGAACGATTACCTTTTGATGGGCGGCGATCGCCGTTTGGGGATGGTCGCATTTGGCTTTCCAAGAGCCTCCTTCATACTTGACTCTACCTGTTGCCCCTGCGGGAATTTCGGTAATCGTAATTCCTTCACTGGATTCCTTCAGTTGGTTTGAATCCTTAGGAATGAATCTTCGTGAAGCGATCGCTAGGGAGCCTGCGAGCAACATCCAAACCACTATTTGGAGAGCAGGTATAGGCAGAATTAAAGAAACTGCCGCTACCAATAAGGCGGCTACGCCCATGGCTCCCGCAATCAAAAATGTCGGCAATGGAACTAGTAGCTCAAGTACACATAGAGCAATACCTATAATCAGCCAAATTTGAATAGGTAATAGGTTCATTGATTACGTTAACGATCGGGCTGGGAAATATTGGAGCTGGGTAATATTTCTGATTTAGCAATACTAGCGCTGGGTTTGGGGCTATTGATTTTTATCTTTGCCGCATCCAGAAACTTTTCGCGCTTAAAGCGAGGGTCGTCGGCATTAGATTTAATCACCTTATTGCGGGCAACCTCTACCGATGAAGGTAGTTTCGTTGATGCGGGATCGCTAGGGCTGGGGTTATTGGCTGTGGGGACAATGGTGTCTAAATTGGGAGCATTAGAGAGCAAGCCTCCCAATCCATTGATCAAATTGCGAATATTGCTGCGCAGTTTTGGATCGCCCGTTAGTTCGTCAAGATCGGCGGTAATTTTTTTGGTATTAGCAAAAGTTACGCGGGCGGAATCAAGGGTTTCTCGCAATGAGGCAATCGTCGCAGGGTCGTTTAACTCGCCCGACACTTTCCGCAGATTAGCGGAGGTCTCGGCGGCATTTTCCGCAAGCTTTTGTAAATTCGCGATCAATTTGCCGTCATTTAACAAAGGTTTGGCACTAGCTAGGAGCGATCGCGCTTCCCGTGAAGTTGCGGCGATACCATCAAGGGTCTGGGCTAATTTTTCGCGATTGACCTCGATCAAGTCTTGGGCGCTACTTGCTACATTGCCTACTTTAGTTGCAGCACCACTAATCGCATCGGCTGTATCGCCAAACTTAGCGATTTGATTTTCAAAGGAACCAACCACCCGATTTGCCGTATCGGTCAATCTCTGGATGCTTTTAGCAGTAGCTTTGGCTGCGACTAAAGTATCACCAAGGTTATCAATCAATCCTTGATCGTTAATTTTGCGTAAAGTGGAACTCGTATCCTTGAGTAAGGCGATGAAACTTACGCCCCGCATACCTTCCATTTCGCCACCCTGACAGATAATTAGCTCGCTATTACAGTCCTTAGCGAGGGGATTCATCTGCGGATCGATCGCTACTTTGTCTTTCGGCGGAAAAATATCAATATTGGTATTTCCCAAGAAGCCACTCTGATTTGTTTCCGCCACGGATTGCTTCGGGATAATCAATTTGGCGTTGTCAATACTTACGAGGACATCAACGCCCTCGGTTTGAGGCGTGAGGGTCGTAATGCGCCCTACCTCTACACCACGGAACCTAACTACCGAGCCATTATTCAGTCCACTCGCATCGGGGATCTTGATCGTAAATGTAAACTTACTACTACTAAGTTGCAGCCCACGCAACCATAACAACGCGCCTCCTAGAGCCACTACTCCACCAATGATAAATAAGCCAAGCGCACCGTCGCGTAAAGTTTTTCGCTGCACGAGCCTTATACCTCCCTAGTCAAAAGTTGAATTGGACCTTCAGTGCTACCACTAAAAAATTGTCTGACGTATGGATTGTCAGTCGTATCAATTGTACTCACGTTTCCTGCGTAGCGCACCGATCCCCGATAAAGAACGATCAGGCGATCAGAGGTACGACGGATCGTACTATTTTGATGCGTGACGACAATATAACTATCGCAAACCTTTTGCTCTCTTAGCGATCGCATTAAATCTTCGATAATCGTTGAAGCTACGGGATCGAGTCCTGCCGTTGGTTCATCATAGAGCAAGACTTTTTTGGCTTGAGTTTTTACGGTGGGGTCGTCCATAATCGCACGGGCAAAACTAACGCGCTTACGCATCCCGCCCGATAACTGGTTGGGATAGCGATCGCAAATATTGTCTAAGCCCACCAAGGCAAGTTTATGCTCTACTAGCCGATAAATTTCACGACGGGATAGTCGGGAATGTTCAAAGAGTGAAAAACCAACATTTTCGGCAACTGTGAGAGAGTCAAATAGGGCGGCATTTTGAAACACCATACCGATGTCTAATCCGTAGTTCCCCTCTTGCACATCCTCTTCCGAGGAAACCAGATTGCCATTGATATAGACTTCACCCCGATCGGGGTGAAGTAGCCCACAAATTACCCGCAATATTGTCGATTTGCCTGTACCCGAAGGTCCAATAATCGCGATCGCTTCACCTGAATGTAAGGTTAGATCGACCCCATTTAGTACCGCGTTATTCCCAAAACTTTTGTGAATATCACGCAATTCGAGTAGAGGTGTAACCACATTGCTACTAGTTTTGATCGGAGATCTGACTGGCTCCATCGGTATTTATTTTTGTTTGAAAATATCGCACTACCAAAAACTAACATTTTTTCAGAAACTTTCTCAAAAAAATAGAAAAGAAGGCATGGCACTTTTAGCGTACTTTCTTTTAGCCCTTTTATAGCTGCCAGTCTTGTTAGGACAAAATTAAAACCCAAAACAGTGTTGCCGCACCGAGCGAGGCAACACTGTTTTGGGTTTGGCTGGCGCGAAGCGCCGCCCATACTTATCAAGAGCTAAATCTTGCAAAGACTTAGCTCTTGATAAGTATGGGTGTAATTGGTTTAACCAAATCTACCGCTGATGTACTCTTCAGTTGCAGTTTGTCTGGGGCTGCTGAATATTACGGAAGTGCGATCGATCTCTACTAGCTTGCCCGTACGCCTGCCTGTTTCGCTTAGTTCGGTATTGAAGAATCCCGTGATGTCAGATACCCGTGAGGCTTGTTGCATATTGTGAGTCACAATTACAATTGTGAAGCGCTGCTTGAGTTCTGTCATCAACTCCTCAATTCTCAGAGTCGAAATAGGGTCGAGCGCCGAGCAGGGTTCATCCATCAAAATAACTTCTGGCTCGGTAGCGATCGCCCGCGCAATACATAGTCTTTGTTGTTGCCCACCTGAGAGCGCTAAACCACTTTCTTTGAGTTTATCCTTGACTTCATCCCAAATCGCCGCTTGCTTAAGCGAACGTTCTACAAGATCGTCCATATCGCTCTTACTTCCTTTGTATCCATTAATCCGAGGACCAAAGGCAATATTTTCGTAAATAGATTTTGGGAATGGGTTGGGACGCTGAAATACCATACCAATCCGACGGCGTACCGCTACGGGATCGATCTTGGGATCGTAAAGATCGTGACTGCCGAAGGTAATCTTACCTTTTACTTTTGCTCCAGCAATTAAATCATTTAGACGATTGAAACAACGTAAAACCGTACTTTTTCCGCAGCCTGAAGGACCGATGAAGGCTGTAATTTGATTCGTATTAATCGCTAAGTTGACTCCAGAAACAGCAAGATTAGAACCGTAATATACCGAAACATTATCAGCATTAATAATTGTGTTTTCCATAGGATTTAAATTCATGTTCACTTGTGAAGGTTTTCAGTTTGAGATTTCCAAGGCTCAAAATCGGGATTCTTGTGATTCTAATGTTGCGCCCTCGATAGCTGTTCCGAAGTATGTACATCTCGATTTGCATCGCAAATATATACAGAATCAGTTCTTGTATAGATTTAAGATGCTTAGATTTGACATTCAATCCATATAGTCTTAAGCATTACAGCAATAGCTGTTGCTGTAAATACATTCAGACAAAAAATTTTATTGTTATATTCTCTTAAATCAAAATTAATTGAATCTTAATTGAATTATAAAAAGAAGTTCTTGTTATCTCTAGGATAGATTCTCTGCACAGTTCGGTTGCTATGGTTCTATATTCATTCTATCAAACAAATGGAGGCATAATAACATATGGAATCATTAATCCTAAAATAAATAATTGCAGAATTATATTAGAAATTGATGTTGCACTTAACCAGAGTATATAGCACTGAAGTATATCCAGTCTAGCTTTCTTTTCGATTACATGTCTTTCTGAATTGCTTGCAAACCTTACAGGTCAAAGCTTTAGGCTAGAAATAAAAGATTGGTCAATACCAGTAATTCTATACTGAAGGGCTACCATTTACTACCATTTACTACCATTTATTTGAGTGGCGATCGCTAATATTCGGACTCAGTTTTTGCTCTTAACCTTATCTTTACCTTCGGGTTGTATATTGATTCTGTTTGCTCATTGAAACCTTGGTTTAGTTGCTAGCTGTTAAGTTTTAATATGGTTTAAAGATGATTGCTATGTAGCTAATCAATTTATGGTTTTACTTAGAGCAATATTTAATGGCTAACTATGAAGTGTTTTAGAACCTTTTGAGTTAACTTTCTTAGAACTATTACAACGTTTCATAACATCATCACTATGCGTCCTAGCTTGAAACTATCTCGCCGTAAGGCAATCTATCTATCATTGGGTGGCGTTGGCTTCGCATTGGCATCTTGCACCTCGCCAGAGCCAACTCCTGCACCCACAACACCTGCGGCAAGCGGAACTAGCAAGCCAACAGCATCGGCATCAGCACCTGCTACATCAGCACAGATAGCTGGTGGTAAGAGCATATCCCTTAGCGGCGCTGGAGCTTCTTTCCCCGCTCCTTTGTATCAGCGTTGGTTTTCTGAATTCAACAAAAAATATTCCAACGTTCAAATTGGCTATCAGTCCGTTGGTAGTGGCGCAGGTGTAAAGCAGTTTATTGCTGGCACGGTTGATTTCGGTGCAAGCGATACCGCTATGAAAGATGACGAGATTGCGAAAGTTACCAAGGGTGCGGTACTACTCCCCGTTGCGGCTGGCAGTATTGTGATTGCTTACAATCTTCCAGATGTTAAGGAAGTGAAACTTAGCCGTGAAGTTTACAGCAATATCTTCTTGGGCAAAATCACCAAGTGGAATGATCCTGCGATCGTCAAGTTAAATGATGGTGTTAAACTCCCCGATACTGCCATATCCGTTGTCTCTCGTTCCGATGGAAGTGGAACTACTGGCGTATTTACGAAGCACTTGAGTGCTGTGAGTGCTGAATGGAAATCTGGTCCTGGAGAAGGTAAATCGGTTCAATGGCCCACAGGTACTGGTGCGAAGGGTAACGAAGGTGTTGCTGCCGCAATCCAACAAACTGCTGGGGCGATCGGTTATATCGAGTACGGCTATGCAGTACAAAACAAAATCTCTTTTGCCACTATTGAGAATAAGTCTGGCAAGTACATCAAAGCCGATCCTGAAAGTGGTTCTAAGTCCCTTGCTGTCATTGAGTTGCCAGCTAACTTGATCGCGTTTGAACCAGATCCTAAGGGTGATGGAGCCTATCCAATCGTTTCCTATACTTGGTTGTTGCTCTATAAGAAGTATGACGATCCTAACAAGGCTGAGGCAATCAAAGCCATGTTGGATTGGGCTTTGACCGAAGGTCAAAAACTTAGTGGTGAATTAGGATATATCCCTCTACCTGCTGAAGTAGTTACCAAGCTAAAGCCAGCGATCGCCACAATTTCTTAATTTCTTACATTGTGTCGATTACTTGTGTAGATTCAACAATGAATTGCCACAATTTAGCCTGATTTATGATTGAAAATAGGGCAAAGTTTAGATATAGATCTCGACCTTGCCCTATTTCTTAGTTCTCTTCTTTATTTCCATGTAACGTTCGTTTTAAATATTTGCATAATGAGTTCTGAAATTACGACTTCTGAGATCAGCTTGCCTCAGCGTTCTGGCATTGCCCAGAAACTCGATCAAGGTTTTGTCTGGTTAACTCGAATTTTTGGGATCGGTGTCGCTGTCATCCTGATCTCAATGGTGGTTAAAGTAGGAATTGATGCTCTTCCTGCAATTAGTAAGTTTGGTTTAGGATTTTTGTTCTCTAGTGATTGGGATGTTACCAGAGATGCGTATGGGGTTTTACCACAAATCTATGGTACGTTGGTGAGCTCTTTAATCGCCCTGCTGGTAGCAGTGCCTATTGGTGTCGGTGTAGCCGTTTTTCTGAGTGAGGATTTTGACTTTCTGCCAAATAAAGTACAGGAAATTCTTGTGTTTTTGGTAGAGCTTTTAGCCGCTATTCCTAGCGTCGTCTATGGTTTATGGGGCATCTTTGTTTTAATTCCCGTCATTAAACCCGTGGGCGATTTTCTATTCAACAACTTTAAGTGGTTCCCCCTATTTAGTACCCCTTTAAGTGGAACAGGGATGTTACCAGCTGCTCTCGTATTGGCGATTATGATTTTGCCGACGATCGCCGCTATTTCTCGTGAAGCTTTGATTTCAGTTCCTAAAGACATGCGTCAAGCCTCCATGGGTTTGGGTGCGACAAGATGGGAGACGATCGTGAAGGTATTGATACCTGCTTCTTTCTCAGGGATCGTCGGTGCTGTGATGTTGGCTCTCGGTCGTGCAATGGGTGAAACTATGGCGGTAACTATGCTGATCGGCAATGCTTCAAAAGTTAACTTCTCAATTTTGGCTCCTTCCAATTCAATTGCTGCCAAGTTAGCCAATGAATTCGCTGAAGCTGATGGCTTGCAGATTTCATCTTTAATGTATGCCGCTTTCGTGTTGTTTGCGCTGACCCTGATCGTCAATATCCTCGCCGAGCTATTAATTTTGCGCGTTCAACGCATTAAATAATTTGCATTCTCGCGTTATACCAATTTCCAATGGTTTTTACTAAAATATGACAGCTGAACCTCAAAATCTTGCTACGCCTAAAATCCCTATGGGGAACTTAGTAAGAGATTCTTCTTCTCCTCGCAATCTCTTTGGTAATTTGATGACAGGATTGACGGTTAGTGCGGCAGCGATCGCCTTACTGCCGTTGGTTGCTGTTCTCACCTATGTCATCTTTAAAGGTGCGAGTCGCATTGATTTGGGTGTATTTACGCAGTTACCCCCAGCCCCCGGTATTTCGGGCGGTGGCTTTGGTAATGCGATTGTCGGTACATTGGTAATGGTTGGCATTGCCGCCCTAATTAGCGTACCGTTTGGACTGATGGCAGCGATCTTTGTCTCCGAGTTTGGCGGCAAAAATCAGATCGTTTTTTGGATTCGCTTTGCAACTAACGTTTTGAGCGGTGTGCCTTCGATCGTAGTTGGTGTGTTTACCTATGGGATTGTCGTCATTAAGGGTGGTTTGTCCCTTGGGTTAGGTTTTTCGGCTGTCGCTGGAGGAATAGCTCTATCGGTGCTGATGTTACCCATTATCGTCCGCACCAGCGAAGAAAGCCTCAAGCTCGTACCCGATGAAATTCGCCAAGCCTCGGTTGGAGTTGGTGCTACGAAGTTTCAAACTGTATTTTTTGTGGTTTTGCCAGCCGCATTACCTGCGATCGTTACAGGGGCAATGCTTGCAGTTGCTAGGGCTGCGGGTGAAACAGCTCCTCTAATCTTTACTGCACTCTTCAGTCAATATTGGGCAAATGGAGTTTTGGAGAAAACTGCTTCCTTGGGCGTACTTGTTTATAACTTCTCGATTGTGCCTGGAGGTCCTCAGTTTATCAATCAGCAGCAACTTGCTTGGGCTGGAGCCTTGGTTCTAGTTGTGATGATTTTGATAACAAGTATTCTTTCCCGTTTGGCAACGGGCAAAAGAACCTATTAAGCTATTAAGTTTATGCTTAACCCCAAAAAAGGTCGTGCTTTGCGCGACCTTTTTTAACGTCTATCAAACCTTACTTTTCCCGTTAAGTATGAAATCTGGCAAGAAGACAGCCTTGGCAAATTTCACATAAATTAGACCAACCATGCCTATCAAAAGACAGCAACATTGAGAGTGTAAAGTGAAATGTGTAAAGTCTGGGATGTATACAGAGAGATAATCAAGACACACAATAATTAACACTAAAACCGATGAATATACGGGCTATTAGACGACAATTAACTTGTCCAGTCGCGACAACTAACTTGACCGGTTGAGAGAAGAGGAGAAAAACGAAGGAACTAATTGTCACTTACCGAAAAGAGATCGCGAAAAGAGATCCGCAGTCATAGAGAGGAGGAAAGTAGACAAAAAGCAAAAAAAGCTTTATGCCGTTCCCTAATAGTTTTCACGGAACAGGTCAATGCAAGGCAAATATATTCAACGCCATCAAATCCAAAGCTATATGAAAGGGAGAGCAATCGGGCACACACAAGAGGAATCAGCACAAGTCGCCAATATTTCTGAACCTAGTGGCAGGCGAATAGAAACAGGACAACTATTAGACGACAATAAACTTGTCATAGTTTAGTTTTTGGGCTAAATTTGCGTTTATCCTTAAGATTTTCTTGCAATGGACATTATTAATAATTTTTTAAAAGCTATTTCTTCATCAGTAAATGGACCGCTTACATTAATTGCATTTATAGTTGTAGCTTTTCTAGCTGGCTTACTTTTCATTCTTAAACATACTAATGGCTTAAAGGAAGCTCAAAAACTTCTTTTCAAAGATGCGTCTCTCAAGCAAGGCGAGTTTCTTAAACTAGTTAATATTGTTCTAAGGGGATTATTGGTTATCGCTACAATGTTATTTGTTTTATTGTTCTATGACTATTACACCAAAATTGATTTGGAAAAAGCTAAGCTTCAAGCTAATATAGATTTACAAAAAGTGAGACGACAAAATGGCTTAGTTTGTTTTTCAGAGACATGTAACGGAAGAGATCCTAAAGAATCTAGCTGCGACAAAGGTGTAGATACAATCACCTCCAAAATAGCCAGTTTCCCTGATTTAGGAGAAAATTATAAAAATATTAAGCTCGAGATAAGACATTCAGCTAAATGTAATGCAAGTTGGATTAAGTCTGACCCAGTTATTGGTGCAACAATTTATTTTGAGAATAAAAAAGGTGAAAAATATGTACCACTCTTAATAAAAGATGATGGAATTAAAGAGCCTCATTTTACGGATATGTTATCTGCGGAAATTGAAAAAAGAGCTTGTATTGAATATCCAAATCAAGAACCTCAATGCACAAGTTTTATTACCCAAAATTAATTGTCTCAATAGGTGTTTCGGGGAGGTACTTTAGTTAAAAGTGCTGAGAAATCTGATTCACAATGGTTTTAGCCTCGGAGATCTTCGACATATGAAACGCCAGTTCTGAAAAGCATTTAGCAGCTTATTGTGTTTGACCTCCCCGCAAAACCTATAATTGATTTTGGCTCAATAGGCGTTTCGGGGAGATACTTTAGCTTAAATGGCTGAAACGCTTGATGTGTAATAGTTTTAGCCTCAGAGGTCTTTGATGACTGAAACACTCGTCATTAAAGGCATTGAGCCGTTTATCATGTTTGACCTCCCCGAAACACCTATAGAGACAATCACGTTATCCCACTATGGCACCAGATTTATGTGCTCCTTACTTAATAAGACTTTCTTCTCCTCACGGTAAGGAACCAGTTCCTTATAATTAACGCACCCAGAATGAAACGTCATTACGATTTACTACAGGTGTACGAAAACCCACTGCTGCTACATTGCTACAACCTGCGTCACGATAGGTTTTACCACCTTGGTTAGCGCCGCGCACTACGATCTTTCCTGTCCTTGAATCAAAACTATCAACAAAACCAACATGTCCATAAGTTCTATCAGCGCCGGGGAAACTTGGTTGCATAACTACAATTGCTCCAGGTACAGGTGTACGGACTTCATGAAAGCCTTTTTTGGGCAGTGAGTAGATCATGTCTTTTGCATTACCCATTGCTTGGCTGATACCCAATACATTTTTTACATAGCCCACACATTGACAATACTGATCAGCATAAGAAGCAGAAGGAATTGCTAATGAAGAGAGACTAGTGACTGCAAGACTTAAAGAAGTAGCTATTAATTGTTTAATCATGATGTTGTTTTAGGTTAAGTTTTTACGACATAAACACTTTTAATTTGTCAAGTCATTTCTTGTGGCTACAAACATCTAAATCTTTTAGCGAGTAGAAGATTTAGAAATTGAGAACGTTTAATGTTGAGTTTGACCAGCAAAGTTTTCAATCGATTTCCCCTAACGATTAGGGGAGCCTGATTATCTACCCTACTTTAGGTTTCCCTGAATATGTTCATAATCGATCATGTCCCCTAGTGAGTAGGGGACATTAAGCCAGAACGGACTGGTGGGGGCATTTGATAAACGCGATGCGCAACTATATCTTGAGCTATTGCTCTGAGGTTGTTTGAGCTACCGAAAATTTAAACTATTCATTGGTGTAGTACGAGAAATCAGGGCTTTCAGACTTTTAGTTGCACATCGCGTAGGATATGCTTTAGAGTCATTTGCCAAATTATTGCTACAAAATGATTTGGGAAAGCCTTGTGTAAGATTTTTTAGTCGCTCAGATTCCTTAGTGGTTGAGTTATTTGAATGTTAAAGGTTTTTCTCGTGCTTGACAGTTTACACAAAACACCTTCAGCAAATACGATAATTTTAGGCTCACAAATGGCTTCAGCATTCTTTAGAATATTTTCAACAGAAAACCTCGAATCATCTGAAATATTTCCAACATTAAGAGTAAAATTATGTCTTATTGCCATGCTCAAAGGACACATATCTCCCGTATTGCTTCCCATACCAACTTTTTTGGTAGTCCTAAAAAGGAAAGGATATCCAGAACTCTCTGCCAGCATGGATTCCATGAACTTAGCATTACATGAAAACATCTAAGATTCAACATTAGGAAGATGCTACAAAGCTTATAAATTCGTCCAGAATTGGTTTATTCAGTTGAAATAACGCCTAAACAGCCAAGATACTTAAGGACTTTAATTTTTCGGTATTCGATAAAACCTTTGCCCTAAGAGCTTTACATAGATCCTTTCCTTTTTAGGACTACCCTTTTTTAAGTCGAATACATAGATTGGGATTCGCACCTTTACAAAGAAGTGCTTTAACTGACTTAGAACTCTCACTATGAACAGCAAATATTAAAAGAATAAGAGGTATGCCATATAATGTTTGTCTACTCTTAGAATTTGGCTCTAGTCCATTTTTTTATTTTTGGGCGTTGGAAATTTGCCAGCTTAACCCGAACTGACGTTAATCAAACCTTACGGTGCGAGAACTCTTAGCAAAATCTCATTGACTACTTCTGGTACTTCATCCTGTGGGCAATGTCCTGCATTCGCGATCGCGATAAATTCTTTGACGGCAGTAAATTTTGTAAAGGATGCGCGACCTAAGCTGATCGGCTCCCAAGGATCGCGATCGCCCCACAGCACGATCGCATCGCAGGGCAAAATGGCTAATAGGTCTTCTGGTCTAGGTCCTTGGGAATAGCGCACAAAAGCCATAAATACATCAACAGCATGAGGATTTTGGGCGGGCTTAATTAAGATCTCAATTAATTCATCGGTAATGGCTTCTTTATGAAAATAGGCTTGCGACAGAATTTGTTTTACCGATCGCGGCTGACGCACTCGATCGAAAAATAATTTAGCGATCGCCCTTACACCCAAAATATTCTGCACTACCTTCACCCCGACTCTTTTAAACCAAGGCATTGCTAATTGATTTTGTTCTTGTAATAGGCGCAACGAGCAATTAATCAATACTGTCTTGACGATCGGATCGGGGGAATAGACCGCCGCCTGCATCGCCACCACTGCCCCGATGGAATTACCAATTAAAATAGCGCGATCGCCGACTACCTCACGCACGAAATCGGCAACCTGTTGCCCCCAAGTTTCAAAAGTGTAGGCAAGATCGCTGGGGTTAGGCTGAGCCGAACTGCCAAAACCCAGCAGATCGATCGCATAAACTCGGAATTCTTGCGCTAAAACAGGCACATTCTTCCGCCAATGCCCCACTGAAGCACCAAACCCATGAATTAAAACCAGTGCGGGTTTATCTAAATTTTCTGTTAGTCCCTCCGCACAATAACCAATCTCATAACCCCGCCATGTCCAAAAGCGATCGGCGAACTTGCGATATGTAAAAATCATTGGGATAACTTAGTGATTGCGAAATATAGCAGAATTTTTAGCTCCGTGATGTATCCCATAAAACGATGAGCAACCTTAATAAAGGTAAACTTATATGAAGGAAGTAGAACTAGCTAATTTCGCCTATCCTATCATTGACTAGAGGTTAGCCTCTTGTAATTTTATTTAGCTTATTTAGCCCTAAACTCATTGGATTGCGGTTAGCCTCTTGACACAAATAATGTCAAAACTGTCAAAACCGTCTGCCAACATAAATTTAGGTTTTTGTGATATTCAAAATGTCCTATGGCAAAATTGAACGTCACAGTAGCCATCCTAAATGAGTTGTAAGAGAAGCATTTTATCGATGCATCTCCTACAACCGCCAAAAACATCAATCATTTAGGAGCGCTATAAAAATTTGGGAATAAGTATTTTTATAACTTTTCGATAATATTTTGGAGATTTAAACGTGGCGCTTCCTTTGTTGAATTACGCTCCAGCATCGCAAAATTCTCGCGTCGCTGGGTTTACAGTCGGTAGTGACAACTCACCTCGCATCTATAACACTGCAAACCTGCTCTCTAGCACTGAGATGGATGATTTGATCGAAGCTGCTTATCGTCAAATTTTCTTCCATGCGTTTGCAACCGATCGCGAAGTCGCACTCGAATCGCAATTGCGTTCTGGCAATATCTCAGTCAGACAATTTGTACGAGGGCTAATTCTCTCCGACACCTATAGAAGAAGTTTTTACGAAAAAAACAGCAATTATCGCTTTGTCGAGCAAACCGTACAGCGCGTTCTTGGTCGCGATGTTTACAGCGAAAAAGAAAAAATTGCTTGGTCAATTGTGGTAGCTACCAAAGGAATTGAAGGTTTCATTGATGCCTTGCTTAACAGCGATGAGTATCTTGAAGCTTTTGGCGAAGATACCCTTCCTTACCAACGTCGTCGCGTTCTGCCCAGTCAAGCGATCGGTGAAGTACCTTTCAATATCAAGTCCCCTCGCTACGATGCTTACCATCGCGCACAATTGGGCTTCCCTCAACTTGTTTGGCAGAATACAGTTCGCAGCTATGTGGTTACCGACAGAGCGCCAAAAACTGGCGATCCAGCTTTGTTCTTGAATATGGCTCGTAGCATCAATGCGAACCCAGTCAACTCCACTCCTGTATCTGCACAAAATCTTGACTACGAACGTCTAGTTCCTCGTCGTTAAATCTAACCTGCAAGAGCGAGGTCATTGCCTTAATCTTAAGTCTAGAAAGCAAAGGGGGCGCAATGCGTCCCCTTTGCTTTGACTGCAAATTGCTATAAAATTTGTGTCAAAATTAACTATTTTTATATTTCACTATATATTTCACCATATTTTCACTAATGGATATTCATCAGTTTCTCGAACTCTTTGTCGGTCGCTGGCGATCGCAACGCAGCGATCATCAATTTAGTGAGGGCAATGGTAATGATAGCCGTTCAGTGATTGAAATAACTTCATTAAGCCTTGATGACCCAGAACTAATTGCCACATGTCAAAACCATGACATCGATCTAAATGCTGTGATGCTTCCCATCAAAATCTCATGGGAGGAAGAATCCCTTAGTAGTAATAAACCTAAAGGAAATGCTTTGCTCGTTCCCGTTCCCGATCCAGAGATGCCGAGCAAAGGTGTGATTTTGACCAAGCTGGGTAAAGGGGTGTACGAGTTTGGGGCAGATGAGGCATTAACAATTCAAACGGTAACAGCCCATGCAGCGATCGAAGAGCGGATTTGGTATGGTAATCCTAATTTAAGATTTCGCGTAGCTACTCTGTTGCAGGGAGATCGGGACAGCGATCGCATTGTTAAGTCATCTACATTTTATTCGGAAATTCGGAGTGCCGCTCCAAAGGTTTAAAAAGGAAAAGAGATGTAGCACTGCATATCTTTTCCTTTTTAAGAAACTATTTAAGAATTGTCTAGATCCCCCCAGCCCCCCTTAAAAAGGGGGGAGAATTATCTTCTTCCCCCTTTTTAAGGGGGATTGGGGGGGATCTCTTTGAGCTTTTGATAACAGAAAGTAATTCTTAAATGGTTTCTTAAGTGGCTAGGTACAATTAAATATAAAACCCTAAAACCTGCGGCGCACGCGCAGCTTGCGCCGCAGGTTTTATTTCAGGAAGTGGGATATCAATGTCCATACTTCAAGCCCGATAAAACCTGCTAAAAAGACAAAGATTGCAATATTTAAGCCCGTTTTAATTTTTTCCATGTTGTTATTGATATTTTCTGTGAATATTTTTCGTGAATAGATTAGGATGGACATCGCTTAGCATCTTGAATCCTAATCTATTGCAGATCGACATATTTTTGATGAATAGGTGCTTAAATAAACCAAATCATTTTAACTAGAAAAAACATCGCTTTATCTAGTTGCGTTAAACTTAACCGTTATTACATTCAAGTGTGAGGATGTACTGTTGTGAACTGGGTTAGAAAGGCTAGTATTTTCGGCACTGTGACGATCGCCTCCTTCGCGATCGTGCAATCAGCATCAGCCCGTTTCGTGATCTTCGTTGCAGGTAACGATCCTGCAACATTACAAAAAGTTCGTACGATTGTACCGACTGCTTTCCCTACAAAAATCAACGATCAACCTGCGATCCAAGCTGGCACATTTAACTCAGAGACGAGTGCTGATAGCTTAGCGATCTCCCTGCAACAAGCTGGACTGTCAGCCCAAAAGTACTTTAAATCCACGGGTGGAAAGGAAAGTAACGTCCAAGTTCCCTTTACTGACTCCGCCAGTTCCACCACCTCGGCAACCCCTCAGCAGGTTGTTATTCAACAAAACTCCACGGCTCAACCCGTAAGCTCTCAGACCGATTCCCAGCCTCAAGTCTTCAGTTCAGTACCACAACAGACAATCGTTTATACTAATCCTCAATATCAACAGATCGCTACCAGTGCTGTTGTCCCTCAAGTCCAAACACAGCAAGTTTTAGTTCCTCGATGGCAACAGGTATTGGTTCCAGAAACTCGACAAGTTGTAACTCAGTCCGTCGTACCCCAGACCCAAGTAGTCCAGTCAGGCTATGTGCAGCCGCAAACAGGATTTATTCCTACTGCAACCCAAGTTGCGGCGACGACAACCTCTGATGCTACGACAACGACCAACTATGCGCTGTCACCGCAGACAGTTACTAGCTATAGCAATGATGCCCAATTACCTCAAGCGACTCAGAATCCAAACTTTCGCTATGTTGCCGCTATACCCGCTCCTGTTAATAACCAATTTCTGTTAGCAAGGGTTCGTCAATATGTGCCTAATGCCTTTTTTACAAATTCTGGGCGTGGTACTTATATTCATGCAGGTGCTTATCAAAGTCGTGATGCAGCGGAATCCGTATCGCGCTATTTGCGATCGCAAGGTGTTGACTCCCGAGTTCTTTACTTCTAACTATGCCTGTGAATAGCCCCTCAGAGACTAAACGCGAGCCAAACTCCAAAGCAGTTCGGCGATTGACATGGCTTGAGCCCTTAGCCTTACTTTTACCCAGTGGCTTTTGGCTGGTAGTATTTCTTATTGTCCCAACTGTTTTTATTTTAATTCAAAGCTTTGTCCCCTTTGGGAAAACTTCGTTTGGCATAGATAACTACCAAAGAGTATTTGAGTATGTCGGTGGTAACTTTATCTATCTTGTCGTGGTATGGCGATCGTTGCTGTATGCAATTATTACTACAGCCTTTTGTTTGCTCTTAGGGTTTCCCGTGGCTTACTGGCTTGCCGTAATCGTGCCTAAGCGTTGGCGGAACATTTTACTTGTGCTATTTGTATTGCCCCTATGGACTTCGTCCCTCTTGCGTTCCTATGCATGGATTACCATTTTGCGTCCCACAGGAGTTTTAAATAGCTTTTTAAATTTTCTTGGGCTATCAGGGATCAATGTTCTGAACAAAGCTGAGGGTGTAATTATTGGCATGATCTATACCTATCTGCCCTATATGGTTTTGGTGCTCTATACCTCGCTCGAACGCCTCGATCTGCGCTTATTAGAGGCAGCAGCCGATCTTGGTGCGAATTCGCGCCAAACTTTTTGGAAGATTACTATCCCCCAAGTCTCGTCAGGGATTATTGCGGGACTTGCCCTCGTGTCGATTACTAGTTTTAGCGATTACATAAATCCTCAACTCTTGGGCGGTCCCGGAAGTCGGACGATCGCCTCGATTATAGAGTTGCAATTTTTGGGGGCAAGTAGTAACCGTGGCTTTGGTTCAGCGTTAAGTATGGTCTTGATCCTTGCGGTCACAATTGTCATTGCTTTGCTACTCAAATATGGCGATCGCAGGGTGGTGAGTGATGGCGAATGAGATGAATGCGGCTCCCATTAAACGTTGGCAAACTTGGTATGCCTTGATTGCCTTTCTGTATATGTACTTGCCGATTGCCGTTCTGACTATTTTTAGTTTTAATAAATCTCCCTCCCCATCACAATGGACGGGTTTTACTTGGGAATGGTATGCCAAGTTTCTGCAAAATCCTACCCTATTAGCAGCATTAAAAAATAGCCTGAGCGTTGCTTTAACGGCAGTATCCGTCGCCGCAGTCCTTGGTACGCTCTCCGCCGTTGGATTGGCAAGGTATTATTTCCCAGGAAAAAATCTATATCGAGGAGCTACCTACTTACCCTTAATTATCCCTGACATTGCGATCGCAGTGGCAACCCTTGTATTTTTTGCAGCCATAAAGATTCAACTCAGTCTGGTCACAATTGTAATTGCCCATATTGTTTTCTGCTTAGCCTATATTGCCGTAGTTGTCTCCAGCCGACTTGCGACGATCGATCCGAAACTAGAGGAGGCGGCGCTAGATCTAGGAGCTACTCCCGTCCAAGCATTTTTTCGAGTTTTACTGCCCCAACTTTTGCCAGGGATTTTGTCGGGCAGTCTCCTCGCATTTATCCTGAGTATGGACGACTTTGTGATTGCCTACTTTACCGCAGGCGTTGGATCCACCACATTACCGATCGCGATTTTCTCCTCCCTCAGAAATGGGGGGGTAACACCAGAATTAAATGCCCTAAGCGTATTACTAATTATTGCCTCCGCGTCGATCGCCTCGATTGCTGAAGTGATTAGAAGCTCAGGAACGCATGACTGATATCACTTTTGTGAATTAAACACCAATTCCAGTAAGGTTTTGAGATTCCCAAAATGGCAACGCCATTTTGGGAATTGGTATTAGCGACAAATATGAGTAAATTTCTTGAATCATTTAGAATTGCTAGAGATATAAAAAATAGATGTTAAGATAACTTTGAGAGAAATATTGCTTTAGCAATTTAGGGTTTTTTGCTAATGTAAATCAGCAATTGTGATTTGAGAATTGATGACATCTGTAATCCTTAATCCAATTGGATTTGCTCAATTTTTTGTCAAAGCTTTATCAAAAAATAATTGGTTTTGCTAACATAGGCTAAAAACGTGTGGTATATTACATCTGGCAAAGCTAATCAAAGCTACAGAATGACTCCCCATGAGTGAGAAGCCTTTAAAGCTGCGAATCTCAATTCCACCCGTTGAGGGAATCGAGGACATTCCCATCGCAGCGGTCGAAGTACTCGCTACAAAAATGGGGTTTAGTCCCGATGCTGTGCAAGATGTCGTACAAGCTCTTACGGAAGCTTTAGTTAACGCAGTTCTTTACAGTACATCTGATCTTGACGTGGAAGTTGTAGTTTTCGCGGCACATACCAGCCTAGTTGTAGAAGTCCACGATCGTGGATCAGGTTTTGATGTTGATAGTGTGCCACCTCCTGATTTTGATTTGATATCCGAGATTGGTGTCAAAAACGGCGGTTTTGGTATACATATGATCAAAGCACTGGTTGATAAGGTCGAGATTGAGTCTACAAATCAAGGTACAACCGTTCGCATGAGTAAGTTTCTGTCTGTCCACAAACCCATTCTCCAATCATGACTCATTCCTCATTTTTACAAGATGAACTCAAGATCGTCGAACAAATTGACGGCGATCAAGTTATTCTCAAACTGAATGGTGCTTTGAGTGTAACCACAGTGCCCTATTTTCGACAAGCCGTACAGCCGTTTATCGATCGTAAGCTAGTAGCGATAGTCTTAGATTTTGAAGGAGTGACTAAGATTGTCAGTAGAGGTGTAGGTGCGGCGATCGATATGGCTGTTCAAGCCAAAAAGCAAGGTGGTAAGTTGCGATTAGAGAATGTTGGTAAGTATGGTCGTTCTCTTTACATTCAAGGTGTGCATTTAGTGGCGGAAGTGCCCGAACTAGAGGGATTCGAGCCATAAATGTCCTAAAAAAATCCACTAAAAATCCACTAAAATTCATCAAATTGTTAAGTTGGGTTTAATAATATATCTGCCGTTTATAGAAGTTTTCAGGCAACTGAAATGTAGTGGGTTTGGGATACAACTGCGCATTTCATTAGATTGGGAAGTGACTTAGGGGCAGATATATTTTTGTTGATGCCTGCTTTTTGAGTCATAAAAAAATAAGTCATAAAAAATAAGTCATAAAACAAATCATCAAGATGAAAATTGTCAGTCGCAAATCGTTGGGGGGGCAATGTGTTTTCGATATTGGCTTAGCTCGCGATCATAATTTCTTATTAGATAATGGTTGCGTCGCATCAAATTGCTTTAACAAGTCTCACAGCGTAGCCTACGGGTATGTAACTTACCAGACTGCCTATCTCAAGGCAAATTACCCTGTTGAATATATGGCGGCGCTGCTGTCCTCGGTCAGTGGCGATCAAGACAAGGTGCAGCGATATATTGCCAACTGCCGTAGCATGGGGATTCCTGTCCTTCCACCTGATGTGAATAGTTCGGGGGAAGATTTTACCCCACGCGGGCAGCAAATTTTATTCGGTTTGGCGGCGATTAAAAATCTTGGTGCGGGACCGATCGCTGCGATTTTACAGGCTCGCCAAGAAGGAGGAGCGTTTGCTTCGCTTGCGGATCTATGTAGCCGTTTGGATTCGCGATCGCTTAACAAAAAAGCCTTAGAAGCATTAATTCAGACGGGAGCTCTCGATCTGCTAGAGCCAAATCGTCATCAATTGATGAACGATTTGGACATGACGATGGAATGGGCTTCGCGCCGTGCTAAGGAACAAGCTTCGGGACAGGGTAATCTTTTTGATTTTTTTGGCGAAAGTAGTAATACTAAAACCTTTGATACCGCCCCCAAGTCTTCCCCCGTGCAGGACTATTCCTCCCAAGAAAAACTCCGTCTCGAAAAAGAATTACTTGGTTTTTATATTTCCGATCATCCTCTGAATGGAGTTAGTCGTTCGGCAAAATTAATGGCTCCCATTAATATTTGTGATATTCCTGACTCCTCAGAAACCAAGATGGTTACGGCGATCGCCTTAATTCTTGATATCAAAGAAGTCGTTACTAAAAAAGGCGATCGCATGGCGATTTTGCAGATTGAAGATCTGACGGGCAGTACGGAGGCAGTAGTTTTTCCGAAAACCTTTGATAAGGTGAAACATCTGCTTGAGAAAGACAAACGCTTGATGGTGTGGGGGAAAATCGATCGCCGCGACGAACAGACGCAATTGATTGTGGATAATATGCAGCCAATTGAGTCGGTAAGGATGGTCAGAGTTGAGCTTACTCGCGAGCAGGCAAGGGATCGCCAAGTTTTAGAACAACTCAAACAGGCTTTAAATCCCAATCCTAATAATGGTAATTTCTCCCAAGGTAATTCCCATAATGGCAATTCTGGTTACAACAAAAACGAACCTGATCGGTCGGCTAAAATTCCCGTCATTGCTGCGATCGAATATATGCCTAAGCTAGTCCGCCTCGGCAATCAGTTCTGGGTCGAGGATGAAGAAACTGCCGTTAAGTCCTTACAGAATGCTGGATTTAAAGCAACTTATGATTCCTTAGTTACTTAAACCCTCAAAGTAAAAAAAAGTAAAAATTGGTAACCCTTGTGGGCTGGGCGTTCTAATTAAGTCCTAATTGTCTGCGGGCTTCAAATAATCCGAGGGCGGCGCTTACTGACAGGTTGAGGCTGCGGACTTTAGGATGTTCCATCGGAATATACACCGCAGGATTTTTGATGATTATTTCTTCGGGCAATCCCTTGGACTCACTGCCAAATAGGAGCCAGTCGCCATCTTGAAATTGAAATTCACGAAAGTTTGTGGCTCCGCGAGTACTAAAGCAGATCCATCGAGCATCTTGAGATGCTTGGCGTAGAGATTCGATGTTTGGGTGGACTGTGACGTTTACGTATTCCCAATAATCTATACCCGCCCGCTTGAGTTGGCGATCGTTAATTTCAAAGCCTAAAGGCTCTACTAAATGGAGGTTTGTATTTGTAGCGGCACAGGTACGAGCGATATTGCCAGTATTAGGCGGGATTTCGGGATAAATGAGGGCAACTTGTAGCATTGACTGTGAGTATATTAAAAGACTGCGTAAACAACGCAGTCTTTTAATATAGCAGTCCTAAATCATTTATAGATTTTTGGGTTTGTGGAAGCGCACCCCGAAGGGGTGCGCTTCCACAAACCTTTTAGGATTGCTATATATAGCAACTTATTGCATTCAATTACTGTTTGGTGCGTTCTTCAATATCTTCAATGGTCTGAAGTACGAGGCGTTTGGCTTGAAGTTGCCAACCCCATTTCTGTAAAGCGATCGCGATAATTGTGCCAATAATAGTGGCAATAAAATCGACGGGTTGATTCATTGATATCCCCAATAGTAGTCCTAGTCCCGCAATGCCCCAAAAAGGTAAGGAAACAGTTTGACGATTTTTTTCAACTATTTGGCTAATATCATTGGTAGGTAGGGTTGCCAGTAGTTCGGCTTTGACTTGCTTTTGTTCGGCAACATTTAGCAATAGACCGATCTTCTGACGCAGTTTTTCGATTTTACGGGCGGGAGTACTGTACTGCACTAGTTCATCTTCTGCCATCATAATAAGGCGCTCTAGCTTTGCCATAGGTCCATCGATCTCTTAGTTATTAGTGAAATTAGTAAATTATAGCGATCGCAATTACTATTAATTACCATATAAAGCCCTAAAACCTGCGGCGCACGCTGCGCGTGCGCCGCAGGTTTTCTTAGTTATTTAGCTAAATTCACTTGATTTAGGACAAATCAAACCGCAAGAATTGACTGGCGGCACTTCGCGCCGCCAGTCAATTCTTGCGGTTTATGTCCTCCACTTAGCGACAGTCATAGAAGCGCGAGCCTTTGGAAAAACATCAAAAAAATATTTGCAAAAATAGTTTGACAAGATGCGCCATCTTCAGTGTAAGATATAAATCTTGAAAAAAGGGCGAATGGCGGAATTGGTAGACGCATCAGACTCAAAATCTGACGACAGCGATGTCATGAGAGTTCGATTCTCTCTTTGCCCATAACAAAAAAACCAAATAAATTCAGGCATTCCAAGACATAATACCAGCCTTGCAATGTACCTGAATATACTTAGATATACCTCAATAACACATAAAAAATAGTCAAGTTTTAGTCAAGTGTTTTTGCAAGAATTAAAACCCAAATAAATAGAGGCGGCGCTTAGCGCCGCCTCTATTTATTTGGGTTTTAATCGCCATCATCAAAACTATTTAGACTTAATTTCGACAAATAGATCTTGGACTTGCTTAGACAAACTCTCAAAATACTGTTGCAGCTTATCTTCTAAGTCGAATTGTTTAGCCTTAACCTGATTTATTTTTTCTTCTAGAACCTCAACGGTTCCTTGCTCGAAGATTGCAAACCTTGCATTAAGGGTATTCATTACATCCACGTTTTTATCAAATCTTTTATCAACCGCATCAAACATCTTGTGTATCCAAACAAAGGCAGCGCCAAACAAACCAACGATCGCTAAAACTTCCGAGATTCCAATATTCATATTTTTAAACAAGGTTGGGAGACCAAGACAAATCACCTAGCCATTTTGTATTTGGAGGAGGAGGAGGGGGAACCCATTGCCAAATTTCGACAAATAGCCCTTGATGATAGTAAACAGGCTTAAATCTGAGGTAGTAGCTACCGAGATCGGTCTGCATCTCAAAAGCAGTCTGTTCGCCGAA
>NZ_LIRE01000042.1 GCF_001402795.1 Pseudanabaena sp. 'Roaring Creek' | reverse complement strand
TTTTGGGGTTTTATATTTAATTGCGTCTAGCTACTTAGCAGGGATTGAAAAGGCTTTTACAAAGAAACTTCTTTTTGAAGTTTTTCGCGATCGCCAATTTTGGTACTGGGAATTTGCAACGCAAAGTAGAGTTTATTGAGGGCACTAAGATAGGCTCTTGCAGAGGCAACAATAATGTCAGTATTTGCCGAATGCCCTGAAAGCGTACCCGCATCTGGATGCTTGAGTCGAATCGTGACTTCGCCGAGGGCATCGATCCCTGCGGTTACCGATTGCACCGAGTACTCGATCAATTGATTTGGTACTTTCACAATGCGATTAATCGCTTTGTAAATCGCATCGACGGGACCAGTTCCAGTGGAGGCATCGGTGATTTCTTGACCGTCAGGCATCACAATTGTGACCGTAGCGGTGGGGATAGCGCGATCGCCACAACTCACTTGAACCTGTTCAAGCTTGAAGGCTTCGGGAGCATGACGGATTTCATCATTGACGATCGCTTCTAAGTCGCGATCGCTAATTTCCCGTTTTTTATCAGCAAGCTCTTTAAACCGAACAAACGCGGCATTAAGTTCCTGCTCCGAAAGTTCAAAACCAAGTTCCCTCAACCGAGAACTCAAGGCATTTCTTCCCGAAAGCTTACCGAGGACGATCAAGTTGTCAGTCAACCCGATGGATTGAGCATCCATAATTTCATAGGTGAGACGATTTTTTAATACGCCATCCTGATGGATACCCGACTCATGGGCAAAGGCATTAGCGCCCACGATCGCCTTATTGGGCTGTACTAACATGCCCGTGAGATTGGACACGAGGCGCGAAGTTTTATAGATCTGCTTGGTATCAATATTGCAGAGGGGGGCAGTGGAATCAATGGGACGACCGAGGAAGCCATTAAAATAAGCCCGACGGACATGCAAAGCCATTACCAATTCTTCAAGGGCGGCATTGCCTGCTCGTTCCCCGATACCATTGATCGTGCATTCCATTTGCCGCGCCCCATTCTTAGCCGCTTCGAGGAAGTTCGCCACTGCCAAACCAAGATCGTTGTGACCATGGACGGAAATAATGGCGCGATCGATATTCGAGACATTGTCTTTAATACCCTTGATCAAGGCTCCAAATTCGGAGGGTGTCAAATAACCGACTGTATCGGGAATATTAACTGTCGTTGCCCCTGCGGCGATCGCGGCTTCGAGGACTTGATAGAGAAACTCTGGATCGGATCGTCCTGCATCCTCTGGGGAAAACTCGACATCGGCAACCTTTGATTTGGCATGGGCAACCATTTCGGGCACGATCGCCAAAACCTCAGCCCGAGTTTTCCGAAGTTTATATTCTAAATGGATATCGGAAGTGGCGAGAAAAGTATGAATTCTGCTTTTCGCCGCAGGCTTGACGGCTTCAGCCACTGCATCAATATCAGATTTGGTGGCTCGAGCTAAACCGCAAATCGTCGGACCATTTTCTGTGCCAACGAGCTTGGCAATTTCTTGGACAGCATGAAAATCGCCTTTGCTCGCAAAGGGAAATCCAGCCTCAATAATGTCTACTCCAAGTCGAGCCAGTTGCTGAGCGATTAGCAGTTTTTGCTCCACATTCAGAGTTGCGCCTGGGGACTGTTCGCCATCGCGCAATGTGGTGTCAAAAAAGATAATTCGGTCTTGAGCAACTTGGGACTCTTGAGATGTAGTAGACATAATGCGTTAGTTCATGAATGTTGATTGTGAAAACGTAACTTGTGAAAACGTAACTTGTGAAAACGTAACCTGTGAAGCGACTGGAACTACTTAAATTTATGGTCGAGCTATGGTCGATTTATGGTCGATTAGTTTGCTGGGTTACAGCGATCGCCACAAACTTAAGCTAATGCAATCTTAGCCCTTTTCTTTAAAAATAGTAAACCCATTCCATATCTAAGTAGCTAGGCGCAATTAAATATAAAGCCCCAAAACCCGTAGCGCAAGCTGCGCGTGCGCTACAGGTTCTGATTCTGGTTTTTAATTATGCCCAGCTACTTACCCAATGGGTGAATATAGATAAATCCTAAATATAAATCCTAAATAACTCTAAGCAGCTAAGCCGTGAAGAGTGTACAGTCCGCTTAGCGGACTGTACACTCTTCACGGCTTTAGCAATGCCCATATTTGCATCAATATGTTAGGCTATGGCAACCGTACGAGATTGACGATGCCGCGCATGGAATCTTTACCTGAATCCTCAAAACCTTTTGGCGATCTTGTTAAGACCGATCGCGTTAAGCCCGATCGCGAAGTTGCTCATGCCGACCTAGTCGAGCAATCAAGTGAGCTGGTTAAAGCCCAAGGCGATCGCCAGTTAGAGCGGTTAGATCATCGTCTAGAGCCACAGAATATTAATGCATCGAATGCATCGAATGAATCAAATGCATCACCAGAAATTGACCTGCGCGATCGCTTTACATGGTCAAATTTTGGCATTGTCACAAGTATTCCCCTCGTCGGGGGGCTAATTGCCCTAGGGCTAATTTACCTTTCTAATCCATCAGCCATTAGTTGGCTTGCTTCGACTGATACTCCCGCCTTTTACTCGAATTCTCTGTGGAACATCCCTAAAAGCATTTCTCAAATTCAATCAGAACTAGGGCGCATTCAATTAAAACTTGGCGAAAGTTATAATTTGCCGACTGGTGAGATTCTCTATACAGTTCTAGAAACCGAAACCCAAAATATTCGCGAAATTCGTCTCTATCAGCCCGTGCGCGATCGCAATGAGGAGAAAATCCTGTTATTAAGTACGACCACGATCGCAGGCATCGATGAGTATTTTGTGCGATCGCCGCTCCTTAAATATGCCACCTACCCAATTCCCGAACGGTTACAAGTGGGGCGCAATCGACTTCCCCTCAAAAAATTCTCATTATTAACTGATCCTCCTTCTCAATTTAAAGGGATTTGGTTCTCAACCGCAGGAAATGTTGATGGCATTGCCTATGGTCAAATTTATTACATTCCCATTGACAAGCGATCGCAGCTAATCGAGTTAGATGCTTGGACGAGTTCTACGGGGGAACTTCCCAAATGGCGTAATGTTCTGTCTCATGATGCCAATGCTGTGCAATTGGTAATCAATCAAACTCAAGAATTTGAACCTCTATACTTGGTTTTTCAACCTGAAGAAAATAGCACCACGGAGATTGGTAAAGTCCAGTTGCGACAAATCAATTTAAACGAGGCCAAAAATCAACCCAAGCTCTATCAAGATGCCTTGGTCATGGCAAGCGTGGGTTTATGGTCGCCTGCCCTCGAAAAATTCACCCAAGTAGTTGATGAATGGCGATCGCAAGGGAAAACCCTTCCTCCATTTCTGCAAGAACAGTACGACCTCATCGCCTTACATGCCAAGATTACCAGCGATCGAGTTCAAAATTCCAATTCTAATCTAGGGGAAAAAGCTCTGATTAATATCATCGATGGTAAATGGAAAGAAGCTTTGGCGATCGCTAACGACCCCAGCTATAAGGGGGATAAGATTGCGGAAATGTTAGCGAAATATCACCCCCATATCTGGCCAAGGGTAACCACGATGATGACCTTTACCGATGCCATAGAGATTAAGCTCTGGGGGGGATTGGTCGTTTTACAGCGCAATGGACTGCGCCGCGCCGAACATTGGCTGCGATCGCAAAAGGTGGATACCAAAGACTCCAATCAACTATTGCAGCGTCTAGATCTTGCCCCGATCGCCATCAAGCCCCAACAATTATTAGGAACGGTTTCCTATCTTGGTAAAGATGCGGGATCTGAATGGTTTTTACCACCGCCAAAGCTCGAATCTGGGCAAGCATGGTATGAGGTCAATATTGATCTAATCAAAGATGGGGATAAATGGGTCAGCGCTCCATTTAAAGAACTTAGCGATCGCTCTTCGATCGTACTGTGGAGAATTCTTGGACTTGGAACCAATCCTAATTTAGGTATCGTGCTTTACGATGGCTATGGGAAATCGCAAGCAGCTACCTTAACAGCTCAGTCTCTCTGGGTAAACGATGATGGACGTTTGAGAATACTGGCTTCTGGGGAGACCATACTTGCCCCATTGCTCCCCAAAAGCGTAATCCCGCCATTGGTAACTAGCGGCGGCACTTTCGATCCGCCTAAGGGAAATCCCATTGAATGGCAAAGTCTCTCCCCAAAAACGATCGAGCGGTTGATTAGAGCGATGTATGGTGAGTTGCAACGGGGTGGTCAAGTTTCGATGAGCATTGAAGATTTTAGTATTTTGGTGCAGCAGCAATGGACGCTCTCATCGGTCAACCTTGATGGTTCTGGCAAGTCTGAATATTTACTATTGCTCGATCGCGCTAAGGTCGATCTGGGCGATCGGCATTATCCATTAGCGATCGCCTTCGCTAGCGATGGTTCGTTGATATTCAGCGATATGAATGGCAGCAGAGTTTGGATGGATGTACTGCCCAGTAGCACCGAAGGTCAAATTCTCACCCTTCGCAATGGTCGCTACGAAATATGGAACTTTCGTTAATATGGTCGCAGGCGCGATCCAACCTTGATTTAGCGTGGGTTCGGGATAATTTGAAACGGCTTTTGAGAAAGGGTTTGCGTAGCAAACCCTTTCTCAAAAGCCCAAAAGTAAAAGCCTTGCTTGGCAAGGCTTTTACTTTTGGGCTTTTAAATTTGCCAGCGTAACCCGAACTGACGTTAGTTTATGAAGGGAATGGCGGCGCTTTGCGCCGCCATTCCCTTTTTGGGTTTCGGCTATAGGATCGTTAAGGGATCGACATCGATCGCTACTCTCACGGCTTTAGAATTAACCAACATGCGTAATTCTTCTAAACTCGGAACATCGGGCAAAACCTCTGGGGCAAATTTCAACAAAATCTGCCAGCGATAGCGATTGGAAACTTTCGTGATCGCGGCAGGAGTTGCCCCTAGGACATCCCAGTTGTTTCCCAATTGACGCAAATATGACGCTAGCTCATCCGCCGATTTCTCAACTGCCTGTTCTTGCTCGCTACTGAGATGAATCAAGACCATTTGCCCCTTGGGTGGATAGCTTAAGGACTCGCGCATTGCCAATTCCGTTTGCATAAATTCATCAAGGCGATATTGCTGGACGGCTTGTATGGCAGGATGTTCGGGGGTATAGGTTTGCATGATGACCCTTCCTTCCTCTTCGCCGCGACCCGCACGACCCGCGACTTGGAGTAAGGTCTGGGCGGCTCTCTCGCCCGCGCGATAATCTGAAAAGTTTAATAATCCATCCGCAGAAACCACGCCGACTAAGGTGACTTGAGGAATATCCAAACCCTTAGTCAGCATCTGGGTTCCCACTAATAAATCAGCTTCTCCCGAACGGAATTGATCGATGAGCAACCGATGGCGATCTTTGTTTTGGGTGGTGTCACTATCAAAGCGAATGAGGCGAATATTGGGGAATAGTTTGGCGAGTTCCTGCTCCACTTTTTGCGTGCCACTGCCAAAATGCTTGAAATAGGGTGAACTGCATTGGGGGCAGGACTTGGGCTGGATTTGCGTGTAGTTGCAATAGTGACAGCGTAAATGGGCTGATTTGGGCTGAAGGGCAGTAGGATTAATGGGATCGTGATAGGAAAGGGAAACATCGCAGTTCGGACATTCAGCCACATAGCCACAGGATCGACAGGAAACAAAGGTGCTATATCCGCGCCGATGGATAAAGAGAATCCCCTGTTGCTTTTTCTCTAACATTTCCGCGATCGCTTCTTGTAGTTGGCGACTCAAAATCGAGTAGTTCCCAGCTTTAAACTCATCGCGCATATCCACAACCTCAATCGGTGGCATCGGTTTATTACCAATACGATGGGGCATTTCTAAATAGATAGAATTATTTTCTTTTTGGGCGAATAGAGTCTCCGCTGAGGGAGTGGCAGAACCTAATATGAGCGGGACATTCTCCAAATGCGATCGCCATAGAGCGATCGTCCGCGCATGATAACAGGGTTGAGGTCGATCCTGTTTGAAACTGGGATCATGTTCCTCATCCATCACGATTAATCCCAAATTAGAGAGCGGCGCAAACACCGCCGATCGCGTACCAATCACAACTTGGGCTTCGCCAGCGAGCATCAAGCGCCATGTATCAAACCGCTCACCCTCCGATAACTGGCTATGATAAACGCTCACCTTGGCATCGCCAAATCTCGCCCGAAAGCGATCGGTAAGCTGCGGCGTTAAACCGATTTCGGGAACGAGGACTAGCGCTGATTTCCCAGATTCTAAAACAGGGGCGATCGCCTGCAAATATACTTCAGTTTTGCCAGAACCCGTCACTCCATGCAAGAGGAAATGGGTTGCATGGCGATCGGCGATCGCCTTCAAAATTTGTTGTAAAGCCGCATCTTGATCGGCATTTAAATCCTTAGGGCGATCGCGTGTAACTGTATGGCTTTTGCCCCCTAGTCGCAGCGATTCCTGCTTTGAGATCACTAGATAGCCTTTATCTGCTAAATTCTGCACCGTTGATGCTGTTGTCTTCGCCAGCTTATACAACTGCGTTTTCAAACATTCACCGCCTTGATGTTGCAAAATCGTAAGAACTTCTATCTGCCGTTCCCTTAATTCCCGATCGGGAGCCTTGAGCAAAATTACGATATCTTCGTATTTGGGCTTTGGGCGATTGGGAAGCTCCAAAGTTGTTTCAATCCATGCTAGTTTTTGAAGTTCTTTTAATCCCGAACTCGTGTATCTACCAAGCTTCTGATAGATATAACGACGACTAATCCCCTTTGAGTTATCTTGATGTGCTTGCAAAAATTCCCAAACCATCTGGGCAGCTTTGGGCAATTTAGGGGATTCTCGTTCTTGCTTTTCAGGAATTGTATTTTCGCGCTTTACTTTAATTCGATAATGAGATTGATCTAATAGTTTCGGGGGTAGAGCTGTTTTTATGGTTTGCATGAGAGGCGTACGATAATAATCAGCAGTAAGGGTCAGCATTTCCCAATATGTTTTTGGGAAAATGCCCGAACTGACTACGGCAATTACTGATTTAATCTCTGTTGTGGTATCTGCAACTTGAGCCGTATCGCAAATTTGCAAGGCGATCGCTCCGACTTGACGATTTCCTAAGGGAACACTAAGAATATCTCCGATTTGAATATCGATATCTTCAGGGATCCGATAGGCCAGCAGATCGTCAATACCAATGCAATCAACGATGACATTGACAAAATTCTCCTTATTACCATCAATCAAATCAAATAATTCCATGTTCTCGCTAATTTTCTCAAGCGTAGGCGATATTATACCAAAGCTCAAAATGGCATAGCCATTTCGAGCTTTGAAAACCCTTGCTGGGTTTGGTTTTTATAGCTACAGTCACTTGAATTAGGACAAATCAAACCCCAAGAATTGAC